>CAWUIT010000180.1:0-5914 GCA_963922345.1 uncultured Dokdonia sp.
AAAAAGACAAGATTATTAAACAAATTCGTTAATTATAATCCTTGACACTTTCAAAACCACTCATAAATGACAAGTTATACTTGCCATTTACGAGATTTAAAATCTCCAAAAGTATTTAGCTACCTCTCTTAAAGTCTCTCTAGCGTAATGAGGCGCCAAGTTCTTTTTCAAAGCGATGTTGTAATTTATTCATCGTTTTGTCAATTTGCTTTTCGGTTAACGTCTTCTTTTCATCCTGAAGCACAAAACTCACTGCATAACTCTTCTTTCCGTCAGGTAAATTAGTTCCTTCATACACATCAAAAAGTTGAATATCTTTAAGAAGTTGCTTTTCGGTCTGTCTTGCCAGTGTAGCGATATCGTCAAAAGCCACATTCTGATCAAGCAGGAGTGCAAAGTCACGTCTTACAGAAGGGTATTTTGGAATCTCTTGGAATTTTACATTATTTCGGGCAGCAATCTCTAGTATAGCATCCCAGTTAAAATCTGCATAAAAAACATCTTGAGTAATATCAAAGTTTTTAAGTAACCCTTTTTTAATGATTCCAAAGTCTACAAGTCGTTGCTTGCCAAGAGATAGACCCACAGCCTCGCTAAAAATATCTGTTTTTACATTGGAAGTACGTGCTTTATGAATACCTAACTTTTCTAAAATAGAACTCACAATTCCTTTAATATAAAAGAAATTTGTTGGCGATGTAGGCTCTACCCAAGATTCTTGAGTTCGATTTCCAGTTATAAATAGGGCGAGATGTTTATTTTCTTCACGTACATCACTGTAATTGTGATATGTTTTTCCAAACTCAAATAATTTTATGCGATTACGTTTTCTATTGAGATTGTATGATATTGCTTCTAGCCCAGAAAAAAGCATCGACTGTCTAAGGACACTGAGTTCTTTTCCTAAAGGATTGAGCATCTCAATATGGTGCTCTTCCTTGAGTACTTCAGATAGTTTTGCATAGGATGGTGTGGTAAGGCTATTTGCCATCATCTCAAAAAATCCTTGCGCTGCAAGTTGATTCCCAATCAAATTTGTGACTACATGATCATCAAATCTCGAACTAGAGGAAACAGTAGCATTTAATTTATTGCCAAAGGTTATATTGTTATAACCATACACTCTAAGAATTTCTTCAATTACATCTGCCTCTCTAGTTACATCATTTCTAAAAGCTGGTATCGTCATCCCTATACCACTTTCTGTGACGTTATTAATTTTTATGTCTAAAGACATAAGAATTTCTTTAATAACTTCTTTAGGGAGCTCTTCACCTATGAGCTTTGTCGCATTGTCAAAATTGAGAAAGACTTGTTGATCCTCAATTTTCTTAGGATATACGTCGACCATCTCGCTAGTAATTTCTCCACCTGCAATTTCCATTATTAAAATGGCCGCTCGAGTTAAGGCATACTCGGTAATATTGGGATCAATACCTCTTTCAAATCTAAATGATGCATCAGTGTTAAGCCCGTGTCGCTTTGCTGTTTTGCGTACAGAAACAGGGTTAAAATAGGCGCTTTCTAGAAAAATAGCTGTTGTATTTGCAGACACACCGCTATGCTCTCCTCCAAAGACTCCTGCAATACACATAGGCTTCTCTGCATCACAAATCATTAGATCATCTTCGTGTAACTCTCTTTCAATACCATCCAGCGTTGTAAATTTTGTGCCACTCGCTACGGTGCGTACCTCAATTTTATCACCAGCTATTTTGTTAAGATCAAAGGCGTGTAGAGGTTGTCCCAGTTCGTGAAGAACGTAGTTAGTAGCATCTACAATGTTATTAATAGGAGTTAGACCTATAGCCTTGAGTCTATGTTGCAACCAGGCAGGAGCATCTTCAACCTTGAGACCACTTATGATCACACCTGCATAGCGTGGTGCTTTTTCTTGGTCAAGTACTTGAACATCTATTTTGTGTACGCGTTTTTCAATTTTAAAAGAAGAGGTAGAGGGAGTAATTATCCCTTTGTTTACCTCGTGCTGTAATAAACCTGCTTTTAGATCGCGAGCAACACCCCAGTGGCTCATCGCATCTGCGCGATTAGGTGTTAGGCCTATTTCAAAAACTTGATCATTTTCTACTTCAAAAATTTCAGCCGCAGGAGTCCCCACCTTTAGATCACTGTCTAGCACCATTATTCCATCATGACTTTTACCAAGACCTAATTCATCTTCGGCACAAATCATTCCGTGAGACTCTTCACCTCGTATTTTACCTTTTTTTATAGTCCAAGCCTCACCCTCAGGAGTGTATAATGTCGTGCCTATTGTAGCGACAGGTACTTTCTGCCCAGCAGCAACGTTGGGAGCTCCACAAACAATTTGTATAGGAGCATCTCCTCCTATATCAACGTTTGTTACGTTAAGTTTATCTGCATTAGAATGTTTCTCACAGGTAAGAACTTCACCTATCACAACTCCTTCTAGTCCACCTTTTATACTTTGATAGGTGTCTATACCTTCAATTTCAAGACCTAGATCGGTTAGTAGTTCACCCGTTTTCTCTGCGGTCCAATCTATATCAATAAACTGCTTGAGCCAGTTATAAGAAATCTTCATAAATCTATTCCAATTTTGAGTGGTCAAAGATAGAATAACCCACTAAGTGAGCAAAATGGATCGGTAGGTATCTAAGGGTTTTTTTCGCTTTCGCGAAAGCGGATTATCAAATGGCTCTCAACTTATATAACTCCAGATATTCTTAAACTTCATCATCTGGGCATACATAAATCGGATGATCTGGTTTTCCTCCTTCTCAAACTTTGGATCGTCTTTTACAACTGTCCAGGCATAGCTTCTTGCAACCTTTAAGATATCATTATCTCTAATAATATCGGCTATTTTCAGATTTAAAGCTCCACTTTGCTGTGTGCCCGTAATATCCCCAGGGCCACGGAGTTTGAGATCAACTTCTGCTATCTCAAATCCGTCATTAGTGCGCGTCATAGTTTCTAAGCGCACTTTGCTATCGCTTGATAATTTGTGGCTCGTCATCAAGATGCAATAGCTCTGCTCTGCGCCTCGTCCCACACGACCTCGAAGCTGGTGAAGCTGACTTAAGCCAAAACGCTCTGCACTTTCAATAACCATCACAGATGCATTAGGGACGTTTACACCCACTTCAATAACGGTAGTAGCCACCATGATTTGTGTCTCTCCTTTAATAAAGCGATTCATTTCAATCTCTTTATCATCTGGTTTCATTTTACCGTGTACAATAGAGATTTGATATTTGGGCAGGGGGAACTCCCGCGAGATACTCTCATAACCGTCCATTAGATCTTTATAATCCATCGCTTCAGACTCTTGGATGAGGGGGTATACAATATAAACTTGCCTACCTAGCTCAATTTCATCGCGAATGAATTTAAAAACCTTAAGTCTATTTGCATCGTATCGATGCACTGTTTTAATGGCTTTTCTGCCCGGCGGAAGCTCATCAATAACACTTACATCTAGATCTCCATAAACCGTCATTGCTAGTGTACGTGGGATTGGCGTAGCGGTCATCACTAGTACGTGTGGAGGATACTCATTTTTATGCCATAATTTGCTGCGTTGTTTTACCCCGAAGCGATGTTGCTCATCTATAATTGCTAGCCCTAAATTTTTAAATTTCACCTTATCTTCTAGCAAGGCATGTGTACCAATTAAGATGTTTAATTCCCCATTTTCAAGGCGTTCATGTAGTATTTTTCTTTCTGAAGTTTTGGTTGAACCTTGAAGTATTGATATACTGGTATTCAAACCTTTACACAATTCAACTAAGCCTTGATAGTGTTGTACTGCCAGTATGGCAGTTGGAGCCATCAAACACGCTTGAAAACCGTTGTCAAGTGCTATTATCATTGACATAAGCGCTACTATAGTCTTTCCAGAACCTACATCACCTTGTAATAACCGATTCATCTGAGCATTTGTGCCTAGATCGTGTCTTATTTCTTTAATGACTCGCTTTTGTGCTCCTGTTAATTCAAAGGGTAAATGATGCTCGTAAAATTGTGTAAAAAGAGGTCCTACCTTTTTAAATGGATATCCTTTAATTTTAGTTTTATGGTTTACATTTTTAAAAGCAAGTTGCAATTGGATGTAAAAAAACTCTTCAAACTTTAATCGGTATTGTGCCCTAGCTAGGTGATCTTGTGATTGCGGAAAATGTATATTAATCAAAGCCTCCCTTTTCGGCATTAATTTCAATTCTGAAACGATCGGTTTTGACAAGCTTTCAAAAAGATGGCTCTGCGCTTCCTTAAAAAGCGTTTGCATAATGGTATTAATCACTTTATTAGTGACCCCTCGATTGGATAATTTGTCAGTAGATGGGTAGATAGGTTGCATTGCCGAGCGTATTTGCTGCTCGTGATCTGATAAGAGCTCCATCTCTGGATGGGGCATAGAAAAACTGTTGTTATAAAAATTAGTCTTCCCGAAGATGACATAGGGCTGTTGCAATTTTATACTCTCTTTAATCCACTTGTGACCTTTAAACCACACCAATTCCATCCTTCCCGTAGCATCTTGAAATGTTGCGACAAGTCTGCGACCCTTGCCCTCAATCATTTTTACACTCGTAATCTTACCAACAATTTGTACCTCTGCAGTATTACGTTCAAGCTCAGCTATTTTATAATACCTCGTTCTATCAATATATCGATATGGAAACAGATGGATAAGGTCCTGAAATGTATGGATTCCCAATTCCGAACGTAGTAAATCTGCCCGATTTGGACCTACACCTTTGAGGTAATCAATGGGCGTTTGTAAAAAGGTAGGATTCATAAGAGCTAAAATACTGGGTTTACGTCGTATTCAACAATTTTTGAATTCAGAATTACACGGGACTGGCTTAAAAGTTGCTATTTTTAAATTATGAAATACCTATTGCCATTTATTATTACTTTTTTCGCTTTCGCGAAAGCGTATACCCAAGAAATCAGTCCTCAAACAAGTGTAGTAGATGTACAAACTATTGATGCACAATTAACTATAGATTTTGATTCTGAAAGCGTAGCTGGATCCGTCATAACTACGTTTAAGATGCTTAACGATGCAGAGAGCGTAGTGCTTGATGCACAAAATATGACGGTTGTAGATCAAACACCTCTATTTGATATAGTTACAACAGATAGTACAATTGTTTTTAAGGGTAATTTTAAAGCAGGTGGCGTTTACAAAGCGTTTTTTGATTATACCGTAAAGCCAGATAAAGCGGCTTACTTTGTTAACAATGAAGGATCATCGCAATTCTGGACTCAGGGACAAGGGAAATATACGTCTAACTGGCTGCCTAGTCTGGATGATATGAATGATAAAATTGTTTTTACGCTCGTAGTCTCAGAAGATATTATTAGTGATAGAACAGTGATTGCAAACGGCAAAACGTTAAAGGGAGAAACTACGAAGAAATCATTTTCATTAGATAAGCCTATATCAAGTTACTTAGTGGCAACTGTGGCTGGCGATTATGCTATAGTGCGCGACACTACAGCTTCTGGAATACCATTAGAATATTACTATTATCCAGAAGATTCTATAAAAGTAGAACCTACTTATCGGTATTCAAAACGAATTTTTGACTTTCTAGAAAATGAAATTGGCGTTCCATATCCGTGGGAAGTCTACAAGCAAGTACCTGTAAAAGACTTTTTATATGCTGGTATGGAGAACGCAAGCCTCACAGTGTTTTCAGACAATTTTGTGGTAGATAGTATTGGGTACAAAGATCGTAATTACCTCAATGTAAATGCCCACGAACTTGCACACCAGTGGTTTGGAGATCTAGTTACAGAAACTAAAAGTGACCATCACTGGCTACACGAGGGATTTGCAACTTACTACGCTTTACTTGCGGAGCGAGAAATATTTGGCGAAGACTATTTTTATTTTAAACTATTTGAATCTGCCGAG
>CAWUIT010000181.1:0-5904 GCA_963922345.1 uncultured Dokdonia sp.
ACTTTGGGTTATTGCTGGATGGATTTATAAAAATAAAAGCGTGTTTCACACCGCAAAAATAGGGCTAATTGCACAAAAGAGTGTCGCGTTCGATCCTTGAAGCAATACCATTTTAAAAATAAAACCTTACCATAACATTGCTGGTTAAGCCTAAAGATTCTCTTGTAAATTTACGAGGATCTCCCGTGGAGTCTAGGCGATAATAGTGGTTAATTTGATTTCTAGTATTGAGAACATTCCAAATGGATGCTCCTATCTCACTGCGAAGCTCAGGTGATAATCGTAATTTATAAACTGCAGAAAGGTCAACTCTAAAAAAATCTTGTATCCTGCTACTATTAGCTACATCAAAGTTAATTTCACCATCAACGACTTCATTTCCGTCAAGAGGTTGAGTGGTGGGTTTTCCTGTTCTATAATTTAATCCAGCAGATGCATTAAATACGTTATTTGAGTAAGTAGTGCCTAAAACTAATGCGTGCGTAACGTCAAAATTGCTTGGAAATCTTTGTTCTGGTAGATTTTCAAACTGATACCTATTATCCATATACGAGTAGCTTAACCAACTACTCAGATTTTTAAACTGTTTTCTTATTAAAAAATCTAAACCAAATACTGTGTAACTACCGTCTGTTTTTATAAACTCATACTTAGTTGTAAATCCTTGGCTCTGTGTGGTAATGCCACTTATTTCTTTTACATAACTTGTAGCGTCTAACAACCACCCTTTTTGAGCATACTGTAATCCCAAAGAAACTTGTTTACTCTTAATTATAGGAATCGTATCATTATCTGTAAGCTGCCATCGTCGTTTTTCAATCCCTAAGAAATCGTTTTGAAAATTAATAATTTGTGACGTGTTTTGATGTTTAAACTCTCCAAGTAGTTCTACTTGAAGTTCTTTAGTAATGCGTTTTCTTAAACTTAGTCTTGGCTCAAATATAAAGCTGTCAAATTCATCTATATAACTAAGTCGGCCACCTGGTCTCATTGAGAAACTCTTAGTATCATTTTGAAAATAAGCTTGAAAGAAAATAGCGTTCTCTCTTAACACCTCAGAGTCTCTTCTCAAGAAGCGAGGAACATCAATATCATTTACATTTACAACTTCGGTCTCTGTAAATTGATAACCAGCTTGTAACAGAACCTTATCCCATAGGTATGAACTTTTAATTTTTACACTAGTTTCTGAGACTGAATTTTCTTGAAAAAACCGCTGCTGCTGGACCACATCTGCATTAATAGCGTTCAATTTATAATCTGTATTGTAAATAGCTATCTGCGTTTTGAAATTTTCACTCCAGTCCCTGTCATATGCTAACCCAAATCCTAGACTGTTTTGTGAGAGACTGCTGGTTCTAGTTTCTGATACATTACTGGTAGAAGAGGTTTCATCAAAATCTAGATTGTTTGATATAAGAATAATATTGAATCGCAAACGATCTTTTTGTGTAGGATGGTACAACCACCTGAGCGAAGTATCATAAAAATCAAAGTCTTGATTTGAGTTTGTAACATTTGCGTCGTTCATATCGATTTCGGTCTCTTGAGTAACTCGATCAAAATAAACATCGTAAGTAGGTGTTCTTAATATATCATCAATAGAACGGCGTCCAGCAATCTGTAGAGATGCGTGCTCACCTATCGGAATATCTGTAAATATATCTGTGCTTATAAAATTGACTCCTACCCCACCGCTAAAATCCTTTTGTAACGTAGTCTCTGTTTTCATCTCTATCGTTCCAGAAACGCCATCTGTATACGAAGCGTCAGATCCGTTTGTAATAATAGCGGCAGTTTTAGTGATTTGAGGATTAAAACTTGATATTAATCCAAAAAAATGTCCAGCTTGATACATTTTTATATCATCCCAAAGTATTAAATTTTGATCGTGTGACCCACCTCGTATATTTATATTTGATACCGTTTCATCAATACTCATAATGCCAGGTAGCGATTGTGCGGCATATAAAACATCTGTTTCTATAAGACCTGGAAGTGTCGTAAATTTTGAAAAATCTATAAGGGTTGTACCATCTCCTTTTTTATCAATACCGCGTACTAGATAATCAGTAAGCACTATGGTTGATAGTTGCTGCCCCTCCTCATACATAGGGATCACAGCACAGGACGTGGTATTAAAAAAGCCTACTTTTCTACTAATTGTTTTGAAGCCTAGATGTCGTATTTCTAGTATTTCATTCACAGATGCTACTTTTAATTCAAAATAACCGTTTGCATCACTTACAACATTAGACATTTCACCTCTTACTGTAGCATTACCAAGTGGCATCGTTGTTTCAACATCCTTTAAGTAACCACAAATTGTTATAGGTCGGGTTATGATGTATACAGAGGCACCTACTTTTGTAAATTGGAGGGCTGTTTCTAATTCTAAATTTTTCAGATTTTCTTTTAAGGTACGCTTTCGCGAAAGCGTAGTAACTCTCACCCCATTAAGCAAATCGCTTTTATAATTAAATTGTACGTTAAACTGACTTGACAAACTGTCTAGTATTTGAGTGATAGCTACCCCTTCACGAGATGACTGTGCTTCCATCTCCTGTGACCATAGAGCGCAAAAACATAAGAAGAAGTAGAGCCAGTTAGTACGATTCATTTTTAAAAACGGTAATTTGATTATCATCAACTGTATAAGATAAGTTGAGACTTCCCGTTACGGCTTGCAAGGCATTATCTAAACTATTTAATTCAAATCCTCCTGTAAACAATAACGTATCATCTACCGAAGTAGCATTAATGCTAACCTTATAATGCCGTTCTATTTCCATTAGCACATCACTTAACAAAGCATTTTTAAATACTTTCATATCGAGCAACCACGAAGGTTGCATAGTCGATATTTTAGAGTTTTGTACCGTATTATTGACAACTTGAAATGCCCTACCAGCTGGAAGTTCTGTTAATGTGTTATTGTAGCTCACTTGTACTAGCCCCTCATAACACTTAACTGAAAAAATACTGTCACGTACTGTTACATTAAATTGAGTTCCTATTACCGTGACCACACCTTTTTGAGTTTTTACATCAAAGCGCTTACCACTTGCGACTTTAAAATATGCTTCTCCCTCCAGTGTGACCTCACGTTTTTGAGACCAGTTACTAGCAACGTTTAATTGTGATAACTCATTTAATGTAACGAGAGAAGCATCTGGTAATGTTACTTCTACTGTTTGAGACAATTCTGTTTTAAAAGTGTGCTGGTTCGTAGGTCTGAAAATGAAGTATATCGCAATACATAAAAGTATGACTGCTGCTATTTTAATAAAAGGGTTATTATAAAACACCATCTTTTTTGGATGTGGCTCTAGTTTAGTCTCAAAATCCTTAAAGGTCAATACCTTTTCTGAGTGCTGATTTTTGAACCGTTTACCTTCGGCTAAAATTTCTTTTAAAAAGGCACTATTATCTAGAGCGTCAAATGCTATCTGCTCCTTTTCTGTGAGAGTATTATTCAACCATTTTTTTATCAAGTAATCTTCTTCCATATGCACATCTATATACTTAAAACAACTAAAGCACCTTAAATCCCATAAAAATTATTTTATATGAAAATCTTCGAGCTTTTCTTTTAATTTTTTAAAAGCAGCGTAAATGCGATGTTCTACAACTTTCTTTGTTACACCAAGTATCTCACCAATCTCTTTATGAGTTTTACCTTGAATTTTGCTTAACATAAATGCTTCACGTTGCTCTGGTTTTAAACTTGCAAGAACCTGTTCATATTGGATTAGAAATTGTTCCTTACGGAGAATAAATTCTGGAGTTTCATAACTGTAGTCTTTGGGTTTTACCTTCTTGTACTTCAGCACAACTTTTGAATGCTTAACCTCGTTAAGCATTAAATTACTAGCAACGGTATATAGATAAGACTTTGCAGATTGAGGCTTTACTTTTTTACAGTTCTGCCACATTTTTATAAAGGCGTCTTGGACTTTATCTGCAGGGTTTAATTGATCCCCGAATTTGTAATATAAAATATCACTTAAACTCTGTGCATACTTTTCATACAGCTTTGAGAAGATAGCTTTATCACAAATGTTAGTATGCAGTTCTTTAGACAAGGATATGTTTTTTTGTTTTTTTTAAATATAAATAAAAAACAATTAGATATTTTTTCGGGACTTCTTGTAAGTAAGTTGTTTTAAGTATAGATAACAAAATATAAAACCGATAAGGAAGTACTAATCAAATTTAAAATCCTATGAAAACTCTAAAAACAATATTGCTCTTACTAATCTCGTGTAGTATCGTATTAATTTCCTGTAGAACAGAAGATGATCTTGCCATAGATCCTCCAGCAGAAGAGGCAATCGTTGCAAATTCCACACTAGCTAACTTAATAAGTAGAACTTCTCAAAACGATGGTTCATTTGATAATATAATAGATAATGCTAGCTGTTTAAGCATTGAGTTGCCCGTAACTGTTATTGCAAATGAGACAGTAGTAGTAGTAAACTCAAGCAGTGACTATCAAATTATTGAAGACATTTTTGATGCTAGTAATGATGATGTTGATACTCTCGATATTATATTCCCGATCACCGTGGTTTTTGCAGATTATTCTACCACAGAAGTTAACTCGTATCCTGAGCTCTTAGCTTTAATCACGCAGTGTCCTGCTGAAAATAGTAACGATGATGATATTGAATGTATTGATTTTCAATACCCTATAAGCGCGTCTGTTTTTGATCAAAACAATGACCTTATAGATACTATTGTTATTACTAATGATGTTGAAATGTATATTTTCATTGAGAACCTAGACGATTTTGCAGCAGTTACAATAAACTTTCCAATAACAGTTACACTTGCAGACGGTAGTAATCTTAGTATTAATAGTATTTCAGAACTTGAAGCTACAATCGAAGATGCAGATGATACTTGTGATGAAGATGATGATAATGATTATAATGATGATGATTGCAATGGATGCACCTCTGATGATATTGAGACCACCTTGGTAAGTTGTTTAAACTGGTCTGTCGATGAGCTAGAATTAAATGACATAGATCTTGAAGATCAATATGATAACTACATATTCAATTTTGACCTAGATGGAACTATAACTGTGACAGAAGGGACTAACACATTAACTGGTAGCTGGTCTATAACGGGTACTGGGAATAACATCGAATTTGTAATTGACATTCCTAGTTTACCAGATTTCAATGGTACTTGGAACGTTGAAGAAATAGAAGTTGAATCTGGAGAAACAGAAATTAAACTTGAAAAAGGTGATGACGATGAGCTTGAATTTAAAAGCAATTGTTAAGAAGCTAAAGAACAACTAAAATTATATCATTATGAAAAATAGCAAGCAAATCGTTTTATTAATAGCAGTAGTCTTTTTAGCGATTACTTCGTGCACAAGTGATGATGACAATAGTGACACTACGAGCAATGATGCGCAGATCGCACAGGTAGAAACCACTGTCGAAGATGGCGCTTGGCGTATCACAAATTTTATAGATTCTGGACAAAACGAGACGTCAGATTTTACAGGATATGCCTTTACGTTTGCCACAGATGGAACGTTAATTGCCTCAAATAATGCTAATACTATTGAAGGAACCTGGTCGATCACAGATGACAGTGGTAGTAGTGATGATAGTAGCAGTGATGACGATATTGATTTTAATATATTCTTTCCAGTTTCAGACTCTAGTGATTTTGAAGATCTTAATGATGATTGGGATATCGTGACTACATCTGCCACCAAGATCGAACTTATCGATGTAAGTGGTGGTAATGGCGGTACAGATCTTCTTACGTTTGAAAAAATCTAAGATTCCCCCAAATTATTTGTCCTAGATCTAGTAATTAAACCAATTATGAGTGCTCCACTTGTAGTTGGTTTTTTTTGGACATCGCTAAAATTTG
>CAWUIT010000182.1:0-5899 GCA_963922345.1 uncultured Dokdonia sp.
CGGGATATAAAACCTTCGGGAGTGATATCACGTCCTAGTCTTTTAAAATCTTCTACCATCGCACTATCTAAAGTCTTAGTGGCACTAGTTCGCAAAGATCTACGTTCAATAGGCTTTCTTTTTTGAGTATAAACAAAAAGCAATTTATCGCTGCCGTCTTTTTCAAAAGCTTTATAGTATGCAGCACTATTAATCGCTTGAAAGGGGCTGTCTAATGAATCTGTACGTAGTAATTCTTTTTCATATTCGTAGGGCGTAGTAACAAAATGATAGGTTTCTGGTGGACTAGCAGTGATTTTTGAGGTAGAAGACCCTCCTTTGAAGAGGAGTTTACCTTTCGAAGAATTTCCCCAATCTAGTGCATCAACATATCGCACATCAAAGCCGTGGCCTAAAACATCTGTACCAGATGTTTTTTCAAATTGTGCAAAACCTGGCGACGAGATGAATACAAAAATGAGACAAATAGCAAAGAGATGCCTGTTGTATAGATTATTGATAGTCAATGATTGAGATCTTTTTCTTAATAGGACTTCGAAAATAAACATTAGAGTATCGCATTACAAAGCCTTTAAAAAATTCATTTCTATTAAATAGTCATTTATTGGAATGAAAAGAACTTAATAGTATTCATTTGTAAGAAAACACTTATTAATAGGTGTTACGCTTTCGCGAAAGCGTATAAAACTGAACTCTTTTTTTTAAATAAAAAATCTAAGCCAAGAGTGGAGTCAAGATTTTTAAGCCCATTATTAAATCACTATTTTTACCCCTCAAAATGAGAATATGAGTAAAGACATTTCTAAGAGATATGCCCAGCGTGGAGTTTCTGCAGGTAAGGAAGATGTACACAATGCCATTAAAAATGTCGATAAAGGGCTGTTCCCCAAAGCATTTTGTAAAATTGTACCCGATTTTTTATCGGGTGATGAAGATTACTGCCTAGTAATGCACGCCGATGGAGCAGGTACAAAATCTTCACTAGCTTATATGTATTGGAAAGAAACCGGTGATCTCTCTGTGTGGAAAGGTGTTGCTCAAGATGCTCTCATAATGAATATTGATGATCTACTTTGTGTAGGTGCGACAGATAATATTATGCTTTCTTCAACCATTGGGCGTAATAAGAATGTGATTCCAGGAGAGGTAATATCTGCCATTATAAATGGTTCTGAAGAGCTGCTTGAAGAGTTGAGATCGTATGGCGTAACCATTCACTCTACGGGTGGAGAGACAGCAGATGTAGGTGATCTCGTCCGTACTATTATAGTGGACTCTACTGTTACTGCTAGAATGAAGCGATCAGCTGTTATTGATAATGCAAATATTAAACCTGGAGATGTGATTGTAGGTCTGGCATCTTTTGGTCAGGCGTCCTATGAAACCACTTATAACGGTGGTATGGGCAGTAATGGGTTAACCTCTGCACGCCACGATGTTTTTAATAAAACACTAGCTCAAAAATATCCTGAGAGTTACGATCCTTCAGTACCACAAGATCTCGTTTATAGCGGAACCAAGAAACTCACCGATACTGTAGTGGGAAGTCCACTGGATGCTGGAAAATTAGTATTATCCCCAACAAGGACTTATGCGCCTATTATCAAAGAAATTTTGTCAAAATACGACGCTACTACCATACACGGAATGGTCCATTGTAGTGGAGGTGCTCAAACTAAGATTTTACATTTTATAGAGAATCTACATATTATAAAAGACAGCTTGTTTGACGTGCCACCTCTTTTTAAATTAATACAGGAGGAAAGTAAGACAGACTGGAAGGAAATGTATCAAGTATTTAATATGGGGCATCGTATGGAAATATATTGTCCAAAAGAAGTAGCACAAGATCTCATCGACATTGCTAGCGCTTTTAATGTAGAGGCAAAAATTGTGGGACGTGTTGAAGATAGAGAAGCTGGTAAAAGGCTTACTATTGCTAGCGAGCACGGGACATTTGAGTATTAGAAATTTTCAGTTTCAATAGATTTAATAGACACAATCGTCTTTTAGAGCCTCCTTTAATTATTGTAAATTCGCATTATATTATAAAAAGTCAATGTTAGAAAAATTACAGATAGTAAAACAACGTTTTGATGAGGTAAGTGATTTAATTATCCAACCTGATATCATATCAGATCAAAAGCGTTATGTCCAACTTAATAAAGAGTATAGTGATCTCAAATCACTTATGGATGAGCGTGAACTCTACATTGAACTTACAAATAATTTACAAGAAGCAGAAGAAATTATCTCAGATGGCAGTGATCCCGAGATGGTTGAAATGGCTAAGATGCAATACGAAGAAGCAAAGACAGCCATCCCAGAACTAGAAGAAAAGATTAGGATGATGCTCATCCCTAAAGATCCAGAAGATGCTAAGAATGTTGTGGTAGAAATACGCGCTGGAACAGGTGGGGACGAAGCGAGTATTTTTGCAGGTGACCTCTATCGTATGTATACAAAGTATGTAGATTCTGTTCCAGGATGGAAGCATAGTACAGTAGACTATAGCGAGGGAACATCGGGAGGTTTTAAAGAAATTCAATTTGAAATAACTGGAGAAGATGTTTACGGCACGATGAAGTTTGAGGCAGGTGTACACCGTGTACAGCGAGTACCTCAGACAGAGACACAAGGTCGTGTGCATACCAGTGCAGCAACCGTAATGGTACTTCCTGAAGCTGAAGAGTTTGATGTGCAAATTGAACCTAAGGATGTGCGTGTAGACTTTTTCTGTTCATCTGGGCCTGGAGGGCAATCTGTTAATACAACCTACTCTGCAGTACGATTAACGCACATCCCAACTGGATTAGTAGCACAGTGTCAAGATCAAAAGTCACAGCATAAAAATAAAGAGAAGGCATTTAAAGTACTGCGGTCTCGCTTGTACGATCTAGAACTTGCCAAAAAGCAAGAAGAAGATGCCGCAAAGCGTAACTCTCAAGTAAGTAGTGGTGATCGTAGTGCAAAAATACGT
This sequence comes from uncultured Dokdonia sp., assembly GCA_963922345.1. Classification (GTDB taxonomy): domain Bacteria; phylum Bacteroidota; class Bacteroidia; order Flavobacteriales; family Flavobacteriaceae; genus Dokdonia. The sequence continues at coordinate 2,981 of CAWUIT010000182.1, forward strand.
ACGTATAACTACCCTCAAGGCCGAGTGACAGACCACCGTATCGGTCTAACATTATATGATTTATCTAATATTGTAAATGGTGATATTCAGAAAATATTGGATGAGTTAAGATTGGTAGAAAATACCGAGAAACTTAAATTTACTGAGGGAGAATTATAACTGTTTTATAATTATAGGTCCTATAACAGCTGGAAAGGCTTTAAATAATTTAAATATCAAGAAGTCTGTATTTACCGGTATTTTAATAATAGCAACGCTTATTGCTCTTGTGCTCTATTTTAGAACTAGAAACTCGACCGTAGTCATCTTGCACGCAGCGTTTATAGCTTTAAGTATTATTGCTTATAGAATGCAAAAAAATTAATAAATTTTACATTGTGACTACAGCAGCATTAATAGAACAAATCAAGAAAAAACAATCCTTTTTAATCGTTGGGTTAGATACAGATCTAGATAAAATACCACAACATCTCCTTAGTGAAGAGGATCCTATTTTTGCATTTAATAAAGCAATCATTGATGCCACACAAGATTTGTGCGTAGGGTATAAACCTAACACTGCTTTTTACGAAGCTTACGGTCTTAAGGGATGGCAAGCGCTAGAAAAAACGATACGGTATATTAATGAAAAATACCCAGAACAGTTTACCATAGCAGATGCAAAACGCGGGGATATAGGTAACACTTCTTCGAGGTATGCAAAAGCCTTTTTTGAAGATCTCAATTTCGACTCAATCACAGTGGCTCCTTATATGGGGAGAGATTCTGTAGAGCCATTTCTAGCCTTTAAAGAAAAACATACGATATTGCTTGCCTTAACTTCCAATCAAGGAGCTCTAGATTATCAATTAAAATCTATAGATGATAAGGAAGTCTACAAGTACGTTTTAGAAACCTCTAAGTCTTATGAAAATAGTGAGCAGCTTATGTACGTGGTAGGGGCTACTAAGGCTGAGTTCCTTTCAGATATTCGCAAGATTATTCCAGAGTCTTTTTTACTAGTTCCAGGGGTAGGAGCACAGGGAGGAAGCCTTAAGGATGTCTGTAAATACGGTATGACTAAGGATATTGGTTTATTAGTAAATTCATCAAGAGGGATTATTTACAATTCACAAGGAGATGATTTTGCAATAGCAGCTCGTAATGTCGCGAGGCAATTGCAGGAGGATATGCAAGATATTATGATTGCAAATACATAAGATGATACTTGTAGATCACCTTGCAAGGCGAATTAAAGTAGAAGGCTTGCCTAAAAAAGTTGTCTCGCTAGTACCTAGCCAGACAGAATTACTAGTAGATCTAGGTTTACAAGACACGCTTGTTGGAGTTACAAAATTCTGTATACATCCCAGAGCATTGAGAGCCAGCAAGACTATCGTTGGTGGGACCAAAAAAGTAAACTACGACAAGATAAAATCGTTTTCCCCAGACCTGATACTGTGCAATAAGGAAGAAAATACACAAGAGATGGTGCAGGCACTTGAGAAAATTGCTCCGGTGCACGTATCAGATATTAAGACCTTTACTAATGCATTGCAGTTAATAGACGACTACGGAACGATTTTTAATGTTACGGAAAAGGCTCAAGATTTACAGGCTAAAATTCTTAAGGCAAGGTTACGCTTTCGCGAAAGCGTACAGCAACACAACACCCTTAAAGTTGCTTATTTGATCTGGCGTGAGCCACTTATGGCAGTAGGGGGTGATACATTTATAAACGCTATGCTGGAAGAGGTTGGGTTTCAAAATATTTTTAGCCAGAGTACAGATCGGTATCCAGAAATAACAGAGGTGGATCTTAAAGATGCTGATATTATACTCTTATCATCAGAGCCATATCCGTTCAATGAGAAGCACGTTTTATATTTTGAAAAAGAAACGGGTAAGAAAGTAACACTGGTAGACGGAGCTTATTTTTCTTGGTATGGGAGTAGGTTGCGTAAAGCATTTCCATACTTCTCTCAATTTTTACAAGATTTAGAACTGTAAGAATTTGATTTTTTGGTCAAGCTTTAACGCTTCATAGGTAAGTACATCACTTTTTTCGTGGTCTGTAAACTTTAGGTTATAAGCCTCTTCTACAAGTCTTTTATGTTTACGTTCCATAAAAGTTTTAAGACGTTTATGCTTTACTAATACATTCATATCACTTGCGTTAATTGAGGAACTAATTTGATCTAAATGTATTCAAAATTTCTGGTTGTAAAATAAGTAACTGTGTTAATATCAGTTAATTAAATGATAAATTTAATCTTGGAGTGCAAAAACACGCTTTAATAAATCTGTTGTACGGCTCGCGGTCCTTGTTCTTATTTGCTTTTCTTCTACAGCTATCATCTTGTAAACTCCTTGTAGAGCCTGCTGGGTAACATAATCTGTAAGGTCTGGGTTTACATCTGTAGTGAGTGGTAGCTCGTTATATTTAGTAATTAAATTAGTCCAAATTTGATCTGCCCCCACTTTTCCAAAAGAATTTTGAATCACAGGATTGAATTTACTATACAGTGCCGTATTTGTTTTGTTTTCTAGATAGGTGGTTGCTGCATTATCTGGTCCTAATAATATATTACGGACGTCTGTAAATGTAATTTCCTTCACGGCGTTTACAAAAATAGGAGTTGCTTCGCTCACGGCATCTTCGGCTGCACGATTGAGAGCTTTTATACCTTCGTCTGCCAGTTTTCCTAGGCCGATCGCTCTTAGGGTTCTATCTACTTTTTGTAGCTCTTCAGGCAATAAAATTTTTACTAATTCATTTTTATAAAAACCATCCTTAGACGTTAGCTTGGTAACTTGCTTATCAATCCCAAAATCAAGTGCCTGTTTAAGACCGTTCCCTATCATTTCGTTATCAAGTCCTGGTTGACCGGGGAGTCCATTTACTACGCTTTGCAATTCGGCACAAGAAACTAAACTAAA
>CAWUIT010000183.1:0-5856 GCA_963922345.1 uncultured Dokdonia sp.
GTGCAACTCAGAGTCCCACATTTCTGCCATTGCCTGCTTTAATTTACTTTTTAGAGATGCCGTAAAGAGTGTAGACTCTTCTGGATCATCGTGGTTATGGACATAATCATCTAGTGGTGACTTTTCACTACTATCAGCTTCCTCGTGGTCGTGGTCGTGCTCATCTTCAACAAGATGATGTTCATTCTCACTATCGTGATCGTGTCTAAACCCAGCAGTTGGATCTTCTTCATCGATGCTTTGTGTGGTAATAGTTTGATTTGCAATGATTCCAGAGTCGTCTTCATCTCCCATAAATTGACCATACTTAAGTCTAAGTGCCTTTTGATCAAAACCTAACTCATTGCTGCGGGATTTAAACTCCTTTTCAGAAATCTGGGATCGCTCTTTTATCAATTTTTCTGTATCAATAATTAACTGGCGCTGACTTCTAAAATAATCTGGCATTAAATCTGCTCCTAGAGTACCTTCAACTCCAAAACCTAGACTAGACGTATCCTTAAGTACTGCAAACATAGTCTCGCTGCGCGTTACATTGGGACGGGGGGTCTTTAAATCTTCTGTCTCTACATAGAAGTAAAGTTCGTCGCCTAGTTCCATTTGCAACTCTTTCAAATCGAGTTTTTTTGTTAATTGGATCGCTGTCGTCCCTCTAGAAAATGCTTCATCAAAGGGTATTTGTTCTTCTCTAAATTTTACTGACTCACCAGAGCCTTTACTTACTGTCGCAATAATTTTTGCAGTACCTAGACCATAATCATCAGTGATTTTTGTTGTAAAGTTGAGAATCTTTTCATCATTAACTTCAAAGGACGTAAATGGTGATATTCCTTTAATTTCAATTTCTGGAGCTAGATCTTTAACCACTTCAACGGCATAAATATCTGATGCAAAGCTTGAACCTACGGTATCCGTGTACGTAAAATTATAGTACCCAGATGCTGCGGGAGATAATACAACGCTAGCTGTGCTTTTTACCGCTTTCGCGAAAGCGGTATCTTGAACAATTCTCATCTCAATATCTCTATCAAATCCTTCTAAGAACGCTTTTTCTACAGGGCCATCAAAAACTAAAGAATAGGTAAGCGTCGACCCCTCAAGGACACTCACATTCATAGATGAGAGGTTTTTATTAGGTTGATTGGTATACCTAGGATATTTGATAGTTACAGATTGCTTTACAAGTTTTGGCGCTTGATAATCAGGAGCTAAAGAATCTGTATGTGTAAAAGTGACTAACTCGTTTATGATTGGTTCTTTCGGTGTTGCACTAGTATTTCCAAGGAAATAATACGATAGCAGAGCACTTAAAATGCATAGAGAAATTGATACTAGGATTGCTCTTTTAAGACCTGTCTTAGGCTTTACGCTTTTGATATCTTCTCGTAAGCGTTGTGTAATTTTCTCTTTTTGTAAACGAGCAATTCCAGATAAATCTGATGACGCGAGTGTCAAAAGTTCTGAACTATACTCTGCTGTCTCAAGTGTTTTATTAATATGATGCGTTGTACCGATTAATGTAATCTTCCAAGGACGAATACATAGTACGGCAATTATAGTTCCTATGAGAAAAGCTATGATGCTATAACCTATATTTTGCGAGACTAGTCCCGTGATAATAGCCGCAGCCAGACCATAAATTACACTTTCCAGAACTCGCAAAGTTTGCCAGTAAGAAGTATATTTCTTCAATATGTGTAGACCCTCTGGCATCATTGTTTTCTTGTTTTGGCCAGTAAACGTTCAGCTATGATTAGGAGTACAATTACAATCCAGAAAGGCATCGATAGGTCTGCCGTAATCTGTTTGCCTTCTGATCGCAAGTCACTATTTACATTAGTTTCTAGCTGCTCAGCTGCCACTGTACGCAGATCGTACGAATAAATAAGCTCTTCAAACTGATCACCTAATGACAACCATTCTAAAAGATTTTTTACAAGGTTACTCTCTTGTACAACTTTTGGGGATAGTTTTTTTGTGAGTATGTATTCATTAGGGTTTGAACTCTTTTCTATAATATTTTCGGAGAGATCATTTGGATTCTGATATAACGTTCTGAAAGCTTTTGTTGTCGTTTTGTACTTAGTAAGAATTATCAAATAATCACTTTTTGAAACTTCTGCCTCATCTAATTCTGCCAGTGGAGTGATAAAAATCTTTCTTTCAGTATACTGTTCTATGGCTTCAAAAGCTGCTTGTAGATACGTCCATTGTTGCTCAGTACTTTGATCTGTAATAACTTTAACGGTTATGAGCTCCACCTCAATCTTGGGAATTTTAAAACGTTTAGTTCCCGTATCAAATACTAAACTGTCATTAGACGCATTACTACCTTGAGCCGTATTAGAAATCCTAGTGCTCTTAAATTCCAAATTTTTTGAGTTACTTTCTACTGTTACTACATCGATACTATCGTTTATTAGAAGGGCCGCGACAGGTCTCTCTGTCGGACTCGTATCTACTGTTATCCATTTAATATGTTTAACTAATGTGGGGCGCTTGCCCTTTAACGCTTTCGCGAAAGCGTTAGTAAAAACTACTATACTATCTGCTTGTATCTGATTTATTTCTCTAGCTAATTGCCAATAGTTAGGAACTTCATCTTGATTAGATACTTGTAAATTATCCTCCCATTTTGGGAAGTCCGGCTTTAATAACCTTCTACTCTCTTGAGGAATTGCTTCAAACCGTTTTAAACCTTGATCGCTAGCTATGAGGGAAGGCTCAAAGAGATATGCAATTTGCTCCGAGGTTTTCGCTTTAGATAGCTGTGGCTGTGCCATTGTAATGACGAGCAGGGCAATCACTAAACATCGTAAGATGAGCAACCACCACTCATTAAGTTGTATACTATTGCTTCGTCTTGACTTTGTTTCTGTTAAAAATTTTGTACTCCCTACTTTAATGACGCGCATTTTTTTACGACTCCACAAGTGAATCGCAATCGGAACAATAAGTCCTAATAGACCCCAGAGATATGTAGGTGTAAGTAGCGTCATATCACAAAAGCTTTGTACGATGTTTTAAAAATAATCGCAGGGCATCACCTATATCATTATCTAAGGTAAAAAGGTTGTATTGTATGCCATTTGCTAGCATTTCCCCTCGAATAGATGTTATAGATTGATTCAAAGCGCTCACATATGTAGCCTTAGCTTCCTTAGTATGCACTTTCGTTTTTAAACCCGTTTCTAAATCTTCAAAAACTACTTGACCCGGATAATCAAATTCTAATTCCTTCCTTCCTAATAGGTGGAAAATAATTACCTCATTATGACTATTCTTAAACTGTTTGATTACATCTGTAATTTCTAGAGCGCTCTCATAAAAGTCTGTAAAGATAAAAATGAGTTCCTTTTGTCCTTTTCTAGGTATTTTATGACTCTCTACTACTGTAGGCCATTTACCATTAGGCCTTACTTGTAATAACTCATATAGAAATCTATTAAAGTGCTGCTTACTCGTTGCAGGAGGTAAATGTACTAGCTTCTTATTATTTACCGCTATCAAACTTATAGCATCGCCTTGCCTTTGAGCAATATGTGCTAGGCTTGCTATCATAACATTAGCAAATTGGCTTTTTAAAATATCGTTCTCTTCGTGCAACATCGAAGCACTCGCGTCGATAATGAATTTTACATCTATATGCGTGTCAACCTCAGATTGTTTGATGTAGTACCGCCCAGATCGAGCGAGCATTTTCCAATCTAGAAGGCGCAAGTCGTCTCCCGGTTCATAGGCGCGATACTGACTAAACTCCATTCCAGCTCCCACTCGCAAACTCTTATTAAGACCTGACAAATAGCCATCTACAATAACGCGAGAAATCAGGGATAACCCTGATACACTATTGATAATGTCTAACCTAAGGAGCTGTCTATAGTCTTCTTTCACAAGTCTCTCTTATTATTTCTATGATTACTATGCCCCTGCCATTATGGACTCCAAAAGTTTTAGTGTCACATCGTCTGCACTTATTCCCTCTGCTTCTGCTTTAAAATTTACAATGATACGATGGCGTAAAACTGGATAGGCAACTTTTTTAATATCATCTAATGTTACCGCCATTCTGCCTTGAGAAAGTGCCCTTGCCTTTGCGGTTAGTATCATAGCTTGCCCAGCGCGAGGTCCAGCACCCCATCCTACCCATTGTTTCACATAGTCTATTGTAGTGGTTTTAGGCCTCGTTGCTCTAACCACCTCACTTACATAGGTAATTAAACTGTCACTTATAGGTACTTCCCGTACCAACTCTTGTAATCTTATAATGTCAGATCCAGTAAGAGCAGGTTTGATAGCTAAAGTCGATTTCCCAGTAGTAGCCTTCAAAATCTCAGTCTCTTCACTAGCGGTAGGATAGTCTATTTTGATAAAAAATAAGAATCTATCTTGTTGCGCTTCTGGTAAGGGAAATGTCCCAGACTGTTCTATGGGATTTTGTGTTGCTAGAATAAAAAAGGGTTTTTCTAGTGAGTAGGTCTCTCCAGAATACGTCACTTCAAACTCTTGCATAGCTTCTAGAAGTGCAGCTTGCGTTTTTGGCGGTGTTCTATTAATCTCATCTGCGAGAATGATGTTTGAAAAAATAGGACCTTTCTTAAACTCAAAAAACTTTTTACCTGTGCTGTGATCTTCCTCTAGAATTTCTGTCCCTATAATATCAGATGGCATCAAATCTGGAGTAAACTGGATACGCTTAAAATTAAGATCTATAGCTTGTGCAAGCGTTCTAATCATTAATGTTTTTGCAAGCCCAGGAACACCTTCTAAGAGTGCGTGCCCTCCCGCAAGAAAAGTGATTATGAGCTGCTCTACCGTTTCCTCTTGACCTATAATGACTTTAGAAATCTCTATTTTGAGCTGGCTAAGTTTATCCAGTAATACAGTTACTTCTTTTTCTAATGTTTTTAAATCACTATCCATTCTCTATTATCTTATGAAGTAAGAGCGTACATTACGATATTTACTCCAAATCTTGTGTTATCTATTTTATACCAACGCTTATTTCTAAAATCATAATCCCACTCGCAACCATAATCCTTATTACTATATAAAACCCCTATTCTACCATTAATTTCTATAGCCTTAAGGTAATCGTGTACTAGATCATCCCCCCAACCATTTAACTCTTGAGAAGTTGTGGGCGGACCATCTTCAAATTCAAAAAATACATTGTAAATCTCGTGATCATTAGGGATTTTTTTGAGGGCATCTGGCCCAAAAATTTCACCCATTTGACGTTCAAAAGACTTAGCAAATAATCCATCGATGTCGTGATTACAATCATCTGCAAAGACAAATCCACCGTTTTCCACGTACTTCTTAAAATTGGCTTTTTCCTTCTTTGTAAATTGTACCAACTTATGACCTGATATATAGCAAAATGGTGATTTAAAAATATCTTCAGAGGCGAGGGTTATAATATTTTCTTGAGTATCCACCGGTAGTGTGGTGTACTCCACAAGCGAGTTTAATAAATTAGACGGCATACGTTGGTCTACATCCCAGTCTCCAGATTCATATTGCAGGCGTGTGAAAAAAAATTTATTCATTGTAATTTTTACAATCGAGCTTGATTACGTTGGGTTTTTACGCTTTCGCGAAAGCGTACTTAATATAAAAACCGACTACTTTACTTGCATAAAGTAATCGGTTTAAACTATTCAATTTCTACTATACAGCATCAGAGAGACTTGTAAATGTAAAGTCTCTTACCTTCATATAAGGAATAAGACTGCCATCTACACGTACCTGCTGCCCTAGTGTTTCTAAGTTATTAAGCATTATTATAGGGCTCTCATTAAAACGGAAGTTTTTTACTGGATGCTTGATCTCCCCATTCTCAATATAGAATGT
>CAWUIT010000184.1:0-5852 GCA_963922345.1 uncultured Dokdonia sp.
CCAGACGCTCGTAAGATCGGCGTTACTGGGAGTTTTGGGTTTTATTTTTAAAGGCTCTTTCCTTCAATTTAGCATTCCTAACCTAATCTTAACATTGCATACTTTGCGCAATACGTTATTTCAGTGTATTTTTGCACCCCGTAAGAGAGGATGAGGCACTTAAGTCGATTTAAACAGTTGATTATAAGTCTATTAAAATCTCGCTTTCGCGAAAGCGTATACATAAAAAACCATCGTTCAACTAGCGTTTCTATTTACTAAGAAGGTTTGTGTTGAATTGAGTCTTATAAAAATACTATGACAGCAGAAAAAGTAAAAACATTTGATGTTTTAATTGAAATCCCAAAGGGTAGTCGAAATAAGTACGAGTATGATTTTGAATTGAAAAAAATACGATATGATCGTATGATTTTTTCTTCGATGATGTACCCTGCAGATTATGGTTTTATTCCAGAAACGCTAGCGCTTGATGGAGATCCATTAGATGTTCTTGTTTTGGTAACAGAACCTACCTTTCCTGGATGTGTGATTGAGGTAAAACCTATTGGTGTTTTCCATATGGCAGATGAAAAGGGACCTGATGAAAAAGTAATCTGTGTACCTGTAAGCGATCCTAGTGCTAGTAAACTTACAGACCTGTCTGATTGTAACCCACACTTAATCAAAGAGATTGAGCATTTTTTCCAAGTATATAAAGATCTTGAAGAGAAAAAAGTAGACGTAGGAGGCTGGGGAGATGTGCACGAAGCTCGCGAAATTGTAGCAAAATGTATTCAAAGATATCAAGACTCAGATGTACCTCGAAGTGAGGTAAGTATCTACTAGTTTTCTAAATTATAAAGAGTTAGCCCCTCTGCCCCAGTCCTCCAGACTGGGGCTTTTTTTGTTGTTGCTATTTTCCTACATTAGCGGGTATTAAAAATTTTAAGGATTTATTAATCGATCCTTTATAAAACCAAACCAAAATTTATGGAATCAATAATGATCTATGTGCCTATTGCATTGGCATTACTAGGGCTTATTTATATGCTCGTTAAACAATCTTGGGTAATGAAGCAAGATGCCGGAGACGGTAAGATGAAAGAAATTTCTGATCATATCTACGAGGGTGCCCTTGCCTTTTTAAATGCCGAATACAAACTACTTACCATTTTTGTAATCATTGTAAGTGTTCTACTTGCAATAGTATCCTTTGTAGTACCTACTACGCACTGGCTTATTGTAATTGCTTTTGTTTGTGGTGCCGTATTTTCAGCCTTTGCTGGAAATATTGGGATGAAAATTGCTACCAAAACGAATGTACGTACCACACAAGCAGCGCGCACAAGTTTACCTAAAGCGTTGAAAATTTCCTTTGGTGGAGGTACAGTTATGGGTCTAGGGGTTGCAGGTCTAGCCGTGTTAGGTCTTACGGCATTTTTCATATTTTTCTTCTGGTTCTTTATGGGTAGTGAGTGGACAAACACTATGGATATGACTATAGTGCTAGAAACACTTGCTGGTTTCTCACTAGGAGCAGAGTCTATTGCACTTTTTGCGCGTGTAGGTGGAGGTATTTACACGAAAGCAGCAGATGTAGGTGCAGATCTCGTAGGTAAAGTTGAGGCTGGTATTCCAGAAGATGATCCTCGTAACCCAGCGACTATTGCAGATAATGTTGGGGATAACGTAGGAGACGTAGCTGGAATGGGTGCAGATTTATTTGGCTCTTATGTAGCAACGGTTCTTGCAGCCATGGTATTAGGTAACTACGTGATCAAAGATATGGGAGGTTCCATAGCCGATGGCTTTGGTGGTATAGGTCCCATACTTTTACCTATGGCTATCGCTGGTGTAGGAATCATTATCTCCATCATTGGAACAATGCTTGTAAAAATAAGTAGTAATGAGGCTAAAGAAGACAAGGTAATGGGTGCTCTTAACATCGGTAACTGGACTTCTATTATTTTAGTTGCCATCGCTTGTTTTGGTCTTTGTATTTGGATGCTTCCAGAAACAATGCAAATGGAATTTTTTGGAGAAGGACTTCAAGAAATATCTTCTATGCGTGTTTTTTATGCAACTATTGTAGGGCTTGTAGTAGGAGCAGTAATTTCTTCTGTTACAGAATACTATACAGGGTTAGGTAAAACCCCGATTTTAAAAATTGTACAGCAATCAAGCACGGGAGCTGGTACAAATATTATCGCAGGTCTTGCGACAGGTATGATTTCAACATTTCCTTCGGTATTATTATTTGCTGGAGCTATATGGGCATCCTATGCCTTTGCTGGATTTTACGGAGTAGCACTTGCTGCCTCTGCGATGATGGCCACAACAGCTATGCAACTAGCGATAGACGCTTTTGGACCTATTTCTGATAACGCAGGAGGAATTGCAGAAATGTCAGAACAAGATCCTATCGTGCGTGAGCGTACAGATATTTTAGATTCAGTTGGTAATACCACCGCTGCTACAGGTAAAGGATTTGCAATCGCATCTGCCGCGCTTACATCACTTGCTCTTTTTGCGGCATATGTAACATTTACGGGAATAGACGGAATCAATATTTTCAAAGCTCCGGTACTTGCGATGCTTTTTGTAGGAGGAATGGTTCCTGTTGTTTTTTCTGCACTTGCCATGAATGCAGTGGGTAAAGCAGCTATGGAGATGGTACAGGAGGTACGTAGGCAGTTTAGAGAGATTCCTGGTATTATGGAAGGGACTGGAAAACCAGAATATGATAAGTGTGTTGCCATCTCAACACAAGCTTCTTTAAAGCAAATGTTATTACCTGGAGTATTGACTATAGGTTTCCCACTGGTGATTGCTTTTTTACCGCTCGCATTTGGGATGAATAATCTAGCAATAGCAGAGATGCTAGGAGGTTATATGGCTGGTGTCACGGTAAGTGGTGTTTTATGGGCAATATTTCAGAACAACGCTGGTGGTGCTTGGGATAACGCAAAAAAGTCATTTGAGGCAGGTGTAAAAATTAATGGTGAGATGACCTATAAAGGGTCTGACGCTCACAAAGCAGCTGTGACAGGAGATACAGTAGGAGATCCATTTAAAGATACATCGGGACCTTCAATGAATATTTTAATTAAACTTACCTGTTTAATAGGCCTTGTTATTGCACCTATTCTAGGAGGTCATAGTGAAGAGGGTCTTGCCATAACAACAGAGGCCGGTACAGTGGTAGCAATCACAGAAGATGGACGCATATCAGAAACCCGTGAAGTACAGAAGGAGGTACGATTTGCACTTTCTGAGCGCGATGGAGAATTTGTAGGAACCGTGACTATTATCACAGATGATAATGGAGAGCAAACCACAGAGGTAAAGGAATTTACTGGAACAGAGGCAGAAGTAAAGCAGCAAATGGATGACTTTGAAAAGGAATTAAAAAAATAGTCTCATAATAAAACACATACTTTATAACGCGGGTTTTATACCCGCGTTTTTTATGGTTTGCTTTCACACTTGTTAACAAAGGTTTACAATCATCTTGTGAGTGGCGTATCTCATCTTAAAGTAACTTTAAAGAAAAAAGATAATGATACTACCAAAATCGAAAGTACCAAATTTAGAACTACCATTAATTAATGATGCTATATGGAAATTAAGCGATCAAAACGCTGAGAATTTTACCCTTATCGTATTTTACAGAGGCTTACATTGTCCCATATGTAAAAAACAGTTAGAATCGCTAGCGGGTAAACTAGATGATTTTATTGAGAGAGGTGTTAATGTGATCGCTGTGAGTGCAGATGGTGAGGAGAGAGCAAAAAAGGCAGGCGAAAAATGGGACATTACAGCCCTTCCTATCGGATATAACTTATCATTTGAAAAAGCGAGAGAGTATGGTCTATACATATCTGAAGGAATTTCAGATAAGGAGCCAGACTTCTTTACAGAACCTGGATTATTTTTGATAAAACCAGACGGAACCTTATTTTTCTCAAGCGTTCAAACAATGCCATTTGCAAGACCTCAGTTTGATGATATTTTAAAGGGTATAGATTTCATTATGAAAGAAAATTACCCTGCTCGTGGAGAGGTAAAAGGAATTCCACAAGAAGCATAGAATAATTTCAATAGTTATAAGTAGAGCGTGTAATTTATTACACGCTTTTTTGTGAGACATTTTTTTTACGCTTTCGCGAAAGCGTACTTTTATAAAAAACAACCATATGTTATTTTCTAAAAAATCGGATCCTATTCAAATTGATGGATATCAGTCTTATGGTACAGATAATCATCTCTATGTGATAGGCAGAGCGCTTGAACACGAAGGTGTAGATTTAAAGAAAAAAGGAGTGTTTGCAGCATTTAAAAATGCTTATAAACAATTTGCAAGTGACGAGTTGCGACATACTAAGCTTAGACTCACGCTTCCAGATGATCAGGTCTTTTATACGACCACAGATGCTGAAGGCTATTTTAAAATTGATGAGAAAGTAAGCAATTTGAAATCGCTTACAAATAGCGAGGGATGGTTACAAATGGTGATAAGCTTTGACGATGTGGAGAAAGAAACCATCGTTTTAGGAAAAAATAAATTCCCTGTAGAGATGCTTATTCCAGATGAAAATGCTACTTATGGAGTGATAAGCGACATAGATGATACCATTTTACATACAGGTGTGGCTTCATTATTAAAATGGCGAGTTATTGTCAATACACTATTTAAGAATGTTGGGAGACGCACATCGCTTGAGGGAGCACCAGAGCTCTATCAAAAATTTCATTTAGGAAAGTCTGGTAACAATGCAAATCCTATTTTTTATGTGAGTAATAGTCCTTGGAACTTATACAATTATCTTGAGTCATTTGTGAGAAATCAAAATTTTCCCAAGGGTCCTGTTTTATTAAGAGACTTTCGAGGACCATTTGAAAAAACGCCAAAACCTGAAAAGCCACACAAGCAGCACGAGATTAGAAATATTCTCAATACTTACCCGCATTTAAAATTTATATTAATAGGAGATAGTGGTGAGCACGATGTTGATATATATCTTGAAGTGGCAGAGGAGTATCCAGAACAAATTATTGCTGTATACCTGCGTAGCGTAAAGCACAAGAAAAAAGTACTAAGAGTGCAGGGCGTACTAGAGCGATATAAAACTACCCCTGCGGTTATGGTAGAAAAAAGCGCCTTTGCCGAAGAACACGCAAGGTCTCTAGGGCTTATATAAAAAATGCGAGCTTATGAGCTCGCATTTTTTATAGTGTCTTCCTCATTTTACTGTTTAGCAAAGTCGTAGGAAGTGATAATTGTTTCTTCTGTTAGAACACCATTGAAGGTGTTTGAGGTTTGCCTCTCGATTGTTAAGCTCAATGTTTGGTTTGATAGATCATCTACAGACGCCTCAATTACTTTCCCTCCTGCGGTAAAGGAAAGAACGTCGTTTTCATAATTCCACATAGCGGTAGAGATAATATTATGTCCTTGAGATAATTGACTTTCACCTTCCTCATTAACTAATTCAAGACTATAGACACCTTCTCCCGAAGCTTGATCTGGATTATCTTGAAAAGTGATGCTATAATTAAAATCTGTTCCAGACCCAACAACGGTCTCTGTTGTTGTCACATCACCATCCGTATATGTGGTGACGCTACTATAATCTACAGCTTGGACGGTCCAAGTTCCAATAAGATCTGGTGTCATTTGTGCAGCTTGAGCTTGATCGATTGAATCCTCCTCGAGCGCGTCATCCTCTGGAAAGACGCAAGAAGTCATAATAAGTGGGATAAGTACCCACAGTACTTTATTTAAATATGTCATTATTTCTGATTTGGGGTTAGAAATGGCGACAAATTTACAATCTCTCACCGAGTGTGGCAAGAATTAATTAACAAATTAT
>CAWUIT010000185.1:0-5792 GCA_963922345.1 uncultured Dokdonia sp.
GTAATTACTAGCTGCAAGACTTTTGAGTGTGGCATATACTTGTTTTCCTTCGTTGTATGCCGGGACAATCACCGTGCAAGTAGGTAACTCTTGATCGCTTACTGAGGCTACTGGTTTGTATTTAAAATAGTGATACAAAGTATAGATAAAGAAGCTACTTTTAAAAACAAGTAGGGTAGAGGCAAAGGTCATAAAACTATAACCAAATATGGAGCTCTTGCGCTCAAAGTCTAACTGTGAAAAATCATAGCGAAGCATATAAGCTATGTATGCCGATACGGCTAGAAGCAAAAATGTAGCTATAAGCACAAAAACTCCCCAAGGATTTTTTGAATCGTTCTGTAAATAGTTTTTAGAGTTGTTTTCTTTATGATAAGAAGTTGTTGTAGGTATTTCTTTTGTTGGATTGGTCGTTATATTCATATCTGGATTTATTCAAATTTGACAATGTTTTGAATGATTTTACGCCAGGTAAGAATATTTGGATTATTGCGTAGCGGTTATTTAACATCTTAAAGCCACAATTAACTTTATGATAAGAGTTGAGAGTTATGATTGTTAAAATAACGCGGGAGATATAATAAATAAAGGCTTCCATCTGGAAGCCTTTAGATTACCTTGCTTATGTAAGCAATGCTAGTGAATAATTAATTTTTGAGTTTCTGTAGTTTGAGGCTTTTCTATATTAAGAATATAAGCACCAGAGGTTACCTCTACTACTGGGAGCTCAATATGTGTTGCTTCATTATTTGGTGTCCAATCCTTTATAAGTTGACCAAGGATATTAAATAGTTTAAGAGACTTTATTTCGTAGTCTTGTGACTTGTCTATTATAATTGTTTGTGATTCTGTGTTGTAGTAAACGCTTATTGAGTCAGACTCAAAGGTATCTTCTATAACAGTATCCTCAGCTTCTTCACTTGTGTCTTGGGCTACTTCGTCATCGTCTGTCGTTTCATTATTTGTCTCTTCTTCTTCACCTTCTTCTTCATTTTCTTCTTGATCTGTACTTTCTTCTTCACTTTCAGCTCTTTGGAAAACGATATAAAACCTGTCTTCATAATTGCCTGCAGTGAGCGATATGGTGTACTTGTCTTGGAGATTTGTAATATCTGTTGTGGTACCTAAGAGTTCATCAAGCACAAAAACAGAAACATTATCTGTATCCACATTTTCTAGGTCATCTAGTCCTATTGAGATTTCTCCATCTACAGGTAAAGTAACTCTTACCGGAAATTGACGATCGTTTTCGATAGCTGGTACTCCTAATATGATGGCCATATCTTCTCCTAGCATCCAGGTCATATCTTCATTAGGGTGAGATGTGATTACACCATCATAGGCTCTATCGTACTCAAATGTTGTATTCTCATCAATAGTCATAAGTAACTGTCTATGAAATTGACTAGGAGAATCAAACCCTATTCTAAACTTCTCTCTAAGATCTTGCTCTTGTACAACAGGATCTTCAAGGTTACTAGTATCTGTAGTAGTATCTTGATCTGGATTAAAAAAGAAGGTAGATGATGTACTCTCTTTTGCAAAAGCTCTTTGTGTATTATCAAATATTGTTGTCCCATTTGATATAGCCTCTACAAAAAATCCTTGACCCACTGCAATAAAACGAGTTGGTGTTTTTGTACCAGATCCAGTTTGACTCACAGCTGGATGGCTTACTGCAGGAGTACCTCCAGATAGCGTATAAAGTGCATATCCAGCTTGATAATCTGCAAGGTAGTGACTACCCCCTCCCCAGTGCTCCCAGAAGAGCAATGTACCAGTAAGGTGTGGGTTGTCATTTATAAATTTATTTGCATCTATCGCAGAAGGAAACGGATTACCTACTAAATATTGATTTCCTGCATTAATAAACTTATTGATAGGTTGTGCTGTTGTACCATTGTTGGGTTTTCCTATAAAGGTGTAGTTCTGAGGATCTGGAACTGCTCCAGTACCTGGTCCTTTCATCGTGTATCCATCACCCGCAACTAAGTTTCCGGAGTTACCTAAATGCTCCCAAGCGCTGTAGGTATTTGCAAGATTGTTGCGATATGTAAATAACCAGTAATCACTTATGGTGACAGGAGATGTAGCGGCCCCATTGTAACCTGAATCAAATGCCATTGGTGCGGGGTTATTTGGGTCTGTCCCATCATTCATAATGGATGCTATAGTGTGACCTTGGTTGATTGTGGTAGTGTTTACTAGCCCTACTGGTGACGACCACACGTTATACGAGTATGTATCTGAAGTTCCTTGTTGATCTTTTTCTAATCTGCCAGAACTAGCTAGGTCTAGATCACTATTTTCTGTCTGGATGAGCTGTGATTCTCCTACAAGATCTAATAACCCATCTAGTTTTAGGTAGTGAGATACCTCTATTTTACTGTCATTTTCAATACTCAGTTCATTTGCTCTTATATCGAGGGCTAGTACGGTGTTATTCTCATTTGTAGTCACATTATGCAATGTTCTTACAATATTCCAATCAATTGTTTGACTATTATCTACAATTGATGTGGCGCCAGGGATTTGTTGAGTGCTTCCATTTTCCCAAGTGTTGGAGTTTGTCCAATCTCCATTAGTGTTAGAAATATAAGGGAGAGGAGCCGTTTGAAAATCAACTGTTTCTAGATTTTTTATAGCAGCTACGTGATTATTGTCAGACTCATCCTTAACATTTGTAAAGGTGTATCTATTCATAGGCAGATATAACTCAAGGTTACTCCACGGGATAGTAGCTACTTCATTTTTAGAAATATTTTGTGGAATTATTTTTCCCACCACAGACGCATCTGTAAACCTTTCGATTTCTTGGTTCATAATGAACTGCAATTGCTGTTGTGTAAGGTCATCATTCCATATCCTTACTTCATCTATTGTTCCATCAAAAAAGTTTGAAGGACTTGCGTGGTCTGTAGCCGCTATAAGCAGGTGTTGACTTGAGGCAACTGGACTCGGCCTGTTGGCACTATTATCTTCTACACCGTCAATATAAAATGTAACTCTCGTTCCATTGTAAATAACAGCAACGTGATGCCACTCATCGAGTGGTAATTCTCTAGAAGCGTTAAGAGCTCGAGTTGTACCCCCAGCATCTTTCCATAATATGCGTGGTCTAAAAGCGTTATTAAGTCTCAGAGAGTAGCCTTCTGTAAAAGGGGCATTACGTTTTGAGATAATTTCCCTATTGGCTGAGTTTGGGCCTCGTTTAACCCAAGCAGAAATTGTAAATGGTCCTGTAAGATCTGCAACATCTTCTGCATCCATATAATCTTGAACACCATCAAAGGTAATAGAGCGCTCGTAGTAATACTCTGGAGCATATCCAAAAGTAATATACTTAACCCCATCAAAATCATAGGTTGTTTCTAGATTATCACCTACAACGTTCATTATTCTATATTCAGAAGTTGGGCTAAAAGATGGCGTGTCAGAAATGAACATTAAATAGTTTCCAGGCGGAGATAATGTTGCTGAAAGGCTAACCTCTGGAATAGAAATTTTGACTTCTCCTACGGAGCCTGTTTCCACAACTTTCCACGTTTTTTTAACAGAGGTAAAATCTACCAAGGTTGATAGTCCAGCTATACCATTGCTAAGATCAACAGAAATTGGTGATGCGGCTGCGAGGGAGCGATTATCGTTACCCCACATAAGAAAGTTTTTATCTGCTATTCCTGTTGGGCTTGCGGCTACATTATCTGAGTTTGTAGGATATATATCTTCTATACCTATAGATAAAATAGTATCAGAATTACTACTTATTGATTGATTTTGAGTTAAACCAGATGCATCATCTCTACCTATACCAGCTATATCAAAATTAAAGCCAGTGTGCAATGCAGTGTTCCATATAATGTTTCCACTTGAATCTATGTAGTTTTCGTCACCCTCCCTAGAAATTGTGGTGCTAGTGTAATTATGTAATGTAACTCCATTTTTTATAGCTAAGTATGATTGTATTCTTTTTTGATCATATGTAGAGTTAGGAGTAGAAAAACTAATAACTTCTGTTATTTTTCCATTCATCCAAGTAGAGATGTCATTTCTGTTTAAACCAGCTCTACTAACTCCAAGAGCAAAAGGTGAATTAGTTAGTTCAGCATAGGGAAGATCTTCAAGGCTGCTTGACGATCTAGCAGTAACATTATCTACTTTAATACCATTTTTATAAATTTCAGTAACATCGCCGGCATTATTAGCTTTCACGTTAATGATAATTACTTCATCTGTATAAGAATCTGTGGGACTAGAATAAGCTCTTCCATAAGATTCTCTTGTACTTGTGGTAACTGTTCCTGGTGTTGTACCTACCATATGGGAAAGCATATTGTCAGTACCATTAAATCTTAGGGAAATTTTACCCGTCCAAAAGCCACTTCCATCTTCAGAGAACTGAGTATCCCCAGCACGACCTGCTACAATGCCCTCATAAACACCAGTAGTAGTTCCATTAATAGTACCTTCTTGCTGCATTACTACCCAATAATCAGTACTATAAAGTCCTCCCTTTCCTTTAAGTTGGGTCTTATCTGGTTCTGAAAATTTGAGTACTGGATTATAATTTATATTTTCATCTTTAGAGTTGAAAAAGATAGGGGCGTTTTCATTACTAATTTTTGCATCATTATCTGCTGCTTGGTCCTCCCAAGTCATAGTCTGGGTACCACTAGTAGAAGTAATTCCTTCATCAGATTTTAGCCATAATTTCAAATTTGAGATTACATCACCGGGACCTAAGGCTGGATCTGGAGGTAATGTAATGGGGTTACCAGTTACAATTACATTATCAAAGTTTGCACCATCGTCTACAGTTGTATCACCGTCAGATGCAAAACGCACTCTAAATCGTACCTGAGGGTTATTGTACAAGGCTGAAGGCAGATTAATAAATGATCTAGAAAATCTAGATTTTGAGGTTACCGTACTCGTGCTATTATTACCGGCCCATCCATCTACATTGTTTCCCAGACCATCTGCGTCTGTCTCATTATACCAAAGATTTTCAGTAGCCTCACCAGTTGTACCTAAAATTGTCCAAGATGTTCCTCCATTAGTTGAATACTCCACATTCATCGCATCATCGGGATCGTTATTTAGGTCGTAGCGTATATCTAGTTGCAATTTTAAATCTGTATATCCCGAACAATCTATGACGGGGCTTATAGCATAGGTATCGCTATTTCTCAGGTAATTATTATAGTTATCTGTATACCAGAAATTTCCTTCACCTGCAGGTTCAGCGGCATTCTGGCCGTAAGTCCAGACAGTTCTATTTCCTGGGTTTGTAACTGTCCAGCCTCCATCTGAGGCGTCAAAATTTTCATTATATATGGTATATTGTTGTATAAGTGGGTTGACAGAATTACCCCTTATGTTAAAATTATAAGTTGCTTCAGTTGTATCATCACTTGTGACAGTAACTACAGCATTGTGAGTACCTATAACAAGTGGTTTATATCTAATTTGAAAAATAGTACTTTCGCCAGCTGCTACAGTGTTACTACTTGGAAAAGTTTCAAGTATAAACTGTCCAGCGTCTGTACCAGTAATAGTTACGTAAGGACTACCTCCTGTTAATGTTAAGGGACCAGTTCCAGAGTTTGTAATGGTAAAATCGTTCACATTGGAGTTGCCTAACTCAATAGTATTAAAATCTGTATCATCATTAATAGAAGGGGTTGTGTCACCATCAACTATTGTTACACCTTGTCCCGTAATATCTATTTCTGGCAATAAGGCTACAGCGGCAAGACCTTCTATATCAAATGTGAAATTGCCCTCGTTAG
>CAWUIT010000186.1:0-5779 GCA_963922345.1 uncultured Dokdonia sp.
TCATCAATTCTAAACTGGAGATTATTAATTTCTATAAAAGTGAGATCTGCAATACCCGTATCATTCACAATATTAATATCAATATTGATGTTATTCATTTGTTTAGGCAAGCTAGGATATTTAAAAGAGGCATCTGTCGAGACAATGGCAATGTCTAGTTCTGGAATGGAGGTGTCTGTAACGTTGCCTTTAATGAAACCGCTTACGCGAAAATCGCCACTCGTTTCCACGCCGTCTAGATTAGAGCGATACGTTTTTGGTATGACAGCAAGAAAATTTTTGAAATCTGAATCTGGAGTCTCAAATGTGAGATCCATCAGCGTTCCTTCTTCTATAAGTTGGACAAAGCCGTCAAACTTGAGAGGCAGTTCATTGATGTAGCCTGTATTTTCTTTGAACGTATATTTTTGCGCCTCTAGGTCCATTAAGAAAATAGCGTCTAGTTTTAAATCGTGCCCGTCAAGATAGTTTACCCCATCATAGTCTAGGGTGACTAAGCCACTTGTATACGTGTCAAGTTCTCCAGATACTGCTGAAAAATCTCCAGTTCCCTCGTGGTTTACTTCTTTTAAATGGAATAAAGTTTTTGTACCCTCATCAGTATATGAAATTTGTGAATTTGTAATTTCATAATGATTTAAGTCAAATACAAATGGATCTGAGGTGCCTGTGGTAGCGGTCGAGTCAGATGTTTTTGCTATGTCATAATTTGCGTGACCATCTTGGTCAATCCGGATATCTACTGCAGCTTGATTTATAGTAATTGCATCAATTTTAATGGGATCATCTCCAGCATTTTTAAATAATTGTGTGAGCCCCATCTCGATTTGTAATTGGTTACCCTTTGCAAGAGTATCTCCTAAAAAAGGTGAATTGTTTACGATACTAAAATCATTTACAATCACGGTCGCATCTGGAAAACTTTTAAATAGACTTACGTCAAGACTACTCCAAGACACTTGCGCATTCACATTATTATTAATTGTCTGTTTCAGTAGATCTTCTAATTTTCCTTTAAAGAGAAAAGGGGAGATCACTAGTAATACAATCAAAATGATTACTATACTGCCGATAATTTTTACTACTTTTTTCATATACTATATCTAGATGTGAAGTTTTTTCGCTTTCGCGAAAGCGTAATTATTTAAAACGGTAAGGCTAGCTCTTCGCCATTTTTTAAGTTAAATCGTTTTTTAAAAAGTCCAACCCCTAGATAAAGCAAGGGGGTGTCTAATGCTGCTACAAGTACCTTAAATAAAAACCCTCCCAAGAGCAAACCACCAAATAGTTCCCACTCAATCAACCCAAAGGAGCACAGCAAAAATAATACGGAAAACGTATCAATAAACTGGGAAAGAAATGTGGAAAAGTTATTGCGAAGCCATAAGTGCTTTCCTTTTGTAACTCGTTTCCAAAAATGATATATCTGGATGTCTACATACTGTGCAAGTAAGTAGGCCATCATACTCGCAA
The DNA here is from genome assembly GCA_963922345.1 of uncultured Dokdonia sp. Lineage (GTDB taxonomy): Bacteria > Bacteroidota > Bacteroidia > Flavobacteriales > Flavobacteriaceae > Dokdonia. Next base: position 1,474 of record CAWUIT010000186.1, read on the forward strand.
ATACAGCTAGGGCTGTAGCTCCAAAAACGGTTGTAAATAACGAATCACTCACAGGCGACCAAGATGTGGCAGGTACTACCTTGCCTACATACACAATTAGAAGTGAAAATAATGAGGCAAAAATACCCGCCGTCACCATTTGATTTGCTTTTTTCTTGCCATAGATCTCACTCACAATATCTGTAATAAGAAAGGTAATAGGGTAGGGTAATATCCCTACTGAAATTTCAAACGTATAAAGTCCAAAAAAATCCCAGTAAAAGAATTTCTGGAATATTAGATTAGAGACTACAAGTGCACAGATAAATAACGTTCCTAGTGTAAAATAGAGTCTATAGGCTACGCGTAAATCTTTATTGTTTAAGGTTTTAGGAGATAAGCTCATTTTCTTAATAACTTCAATTTCAAAAGTAGGACATTGTGCATTTGATTTCCTTAATTTGTTGTGAAAAGTTAATGCCTTAAAGCCATCGCTATCTCTCAACATATCATCTATTTATCATTAGGGAGTAATCTTGGAAACACATATGATTCACTCAACAAAGCTGTTCAATTATTATTTGAGCGAGTAGGAAGAGTGCATAAAATCTCACCAGTGTATCAAAGTCCAGCTTGGGGTTTTGATGCGCCACCTTTTCACAATTGCGTGGTTAAGATGGACACGTTTTTAACGCCAAAAAAGCTACTCAAAACAATACAAACTATTGAGCAAGGTATCGGGCGTAAGGATAGTCAAGGAGAAGGTTATCAATCTCGGGTTATTGATATTGATATACTGCTATATGACGATGTTGTACAAAAAACAGACTACTTAACACTTCCTCATAAGCATATGCTCTCACGGAAATTTGTCTTACAGCCGCTCGCAGATATCACTAAAGATGAGATTTGCCCAGTCTTTGAAAAACCATATAGTGAATTGCTAGCTTCTTGTAAAGATGATAGTGTCCTAGTAAAACAGGCTAAGTGGCTTAAAAAACCACAAGATAGTATCAACTTAGGAGGTTATAATTATATCGCCATTGAAGGGAATATAGGAGCAGGAAAAACAAGTCTTGCAACGATGATCTCTCAAGAGTTTAACGCTAAACTTATTTTAGAACGCTTTAAAGACAATCCTTTTTTACCCAAATTTTATAAAGAACCAGATCGGTATGCTTTCCCACTCGAGATGTCTTTTCTGGCAGATAGATACCAGCAACTACTAGATGATATAGGGCAATACGATTTGTTTACAGACTTTATGTGTGCAGATTATGATCGCTATAAATCGCTCATTTTTGCACAGGTAACCTTGCAGGAGGAGGAGTTTATATTATACAAGCGCTTACACGAGATGATGTATAAAGATATGCCACAGCCTGATCTCTATGTCTACTTATACCAGAATACGGAGCGTCTTCTCAAGAATATTAAAAAAAGAGGACGGAGTTATGAGAAAACGATTGAACCCCAATATTTAGAAAAAATTAATCAAGGATATCTCGACTTTATAAAATCACAGCACAATTTAAATGTGAAAATAATTGATATTTCTGAGCTTGATTTTGTGAAGAACAGAGGGGATTTTCTATCTATAATTAAGCAGTTTGCTTGATTATTTTTTTAGCTCAGCAATGTAGCTGTCTAAAAAAGTAAGCCTCTTTTGTGTCCAGTCGTTCATATACTCCAATCCCTCAAGATCATAATTGAACGTATCCCAGACAAGCGCCTCGCGTTCAAAAAGTTTATGTGCTAGTAGTTCATTGTAAACTTCTCTCTGTTTTCTAATAAGAGCTTGTTCACTTAATTGATTTTTACGCAAGTCTCTCCATCGATTTTGAAACCGATTTATAAAATTATCTGCATCTGTCGCTATGAGACGTCTTAAGAGACCATTTGATAAAAAATCATCTGTCGTTGCTATACGCTTTCCACTAAAAATGGTTCCAAAACTCCCATCAAGGTCCCAAGGTGCATAAAAATAGGGTTCGTCTCTGTCATACCTTATTAGGTAAAGGTTCTTGCCTAAGTTGTCTGGTGCCCGTACTGCGTTTATGTAAAGGAAATAATCAATCGCATTATCAATTACGAATCGTTTTGAAATACCTTTCGCGAAAGCGGTATCATCACTATTAATTACAAAATCTGTAAAGGGGTACACGTTGTCCCAAAATACATTTGTGGGAGATGGGTACTTAATATCATACCCTCCCCAGCTTGCGAGGTAATTTTTTTTAGGGGGTAAGGAATCAAAGGAGCTTGCTCCAAGGTAGCGTGCTCCTTGAAAGATCTCTCCACGCACCTTGTCGCGTTTGATTTTTTTTACTTTAACAAGTTTGCGGTCTACCTGCTCCTGTAGTAAGAAAATCCCTTGATAGCGATTATTTACAAAAACTTCGGCATATCTGGCTTTGGCACCAGCCTTTGCATCTGGCTCTTTATCTAGATAATGAGGTTTGTATATTTCATTCCAGAGGTTAAGAGAGAGATAGGACCGCATACGTAGAGGTTCATTATAGAGCCCATCCAAGATCCAATCGTCATCACTACGCATCCCCGCGAGCTTAAAATCTTGATTTTTTAAACCTGTACTATCTGTATAGAAATTAAGGTCGTACGTTTTTTTTGGAAATACCAGAGAGCTACTACCTCGTAATTCGATTCCCGTATAGCTTGTAAAGGTAGTGTCTTGATATGCGTAAGAAATTTGCGACATACGCTTAGGCTCATTTACAATACCTTGTGGGGCATCTATCTGTAATAAAGGGTAGGAGGTAATATAAGCCTTGTATGAGCCCATAGGGGTTTGAAGCGTGTGTACTTTTGAATACAAAGAGTCTTGCGAAGAGAGATTTAATGTGTATGCATCGCCGTCTATAGAAAATGTATTATTATCTAAAGAAGTCCCTTTAGGTACTTGTATCACCGCAATTTGTAAAGAATCGTCTAGAGCTACCGTTTGAGAGTTTAACTCAGCTTGAGCACAAGAACTTATAGCAAATGGGAGTAAGAGTATGGTAAGTAATAGTCTCAAAATAATAATTTTTATAGCAAATGTAGTACAATACAAATGCCATAAATCACTGTTAACGAGATTTTGAGAAATTATTAAATCAATTTATGAAGTATAATAATTGATGCGTTTCTATTTTATTCCCTACTTATTTATCTTTTCAAGCAACTTAAATCAAAAGCCACTAATAGTAAGCTGTAATTCCTTTTAATTAAAAAGTACGCTTCATAAGCCCTTTGCCAAACTGTCGTAGCAATTCCTTCTTATCTTCAGAGATTTGCACACGATCTAATGCTGTAAATGCTTGTTGTGTGTATATGGCGATTTCCTTTTCGGTGGCTTTAGCGGCTCCTGAGTCTAAAAATTGTTGTTTGACAGTCTCAATTTTTTCGGCAGGGTTGTTTGGAGAAATAGAGAAAAAATGTTCCAGTTGCTGTGCATCATCCTTATCTGAGTTTGCCAGCGCGGTGAGATATAAAAAGGTTTTTTTATTTTCAATAATGTCTCCGCCTACCTGCTTCCCAAAGGATTCTGGATCGCCAAAAACGTCAAGATAATCATCTTGTAATTGAAAAGCGATGCCTAAGTCGCGACCATACTTATAGATGGCTTCTTGACATTCAATAGACGCCCCAGCAACAATAGCACCCATTTTTAAGGCAGCACCTACAAGTACCGCCGTTTTATATTCAATCATCTTCATATACTCGGCGATAGTTACATTATCCCGAGTTTCAAAATCTACGTCGTATTGTTGCCCTTCACAAACCTCAATAGCTGTTTTAGAAAATAGTTGGGCTAGTTTTTTAAAAGTTTCACCCTCATAATTTTCAAAAAGCTGGTATGCCAGTATAAGCATTGCATCTCCAGAGAGTATCCCCGTATTGATGTCCCATCGTTCGTGCACCGTCTCCTCTCCACGTCGTAAGGGAGCATCATCCATAATATCATCGTGCACAAGGGAGAAGTTATGGAAAATCTCTATCGCCAGTGCGGCATCAAGTGCTAGAGTGTGATCTTTCTTAAAAAGTTCACAGGCCATTAAGGTGAGCACAGGTCGTAAGCGTTTACCGCCTAGATCTAGGATGTACTGGATAGGCTCATACAGGTTTTTTGGTTCTTTTACGACCGAATGTTTTTCAAGATAGGTGGTAAAGATGGAGGTGTATTCTTCAACGCTGTGCATAAAAGGCAATTTTTTGTAAAAATAAGTCAAGCGAGGAGATTTTATAGCATTGCGCTTTCGCGAAAGCGCGCTCTAAATTCGCACAAATGTTAAAAAAACTTTAAATAAATGGAAACTTTAAAAAC
>CAWUIT010000187.1:0-5753 GCA_963922345.1 uncultured Dokdonia sp.
AGTTTTCAGGAAGTGGGTATTTTCTTAATTCAGAACTCATTGTAGAAAGAATCATAAAAGGTATAGCCAACCCAATAAAAATGATCTTTGAAAGAAAATAGAAATGTAAAGCTCAATAGCCATATTTTTCTCCCCATATTGCTTTCAAGTGGGCACGAGTGGCATTCTCTCTTTGATTTTGAGAAGGATCATACAATGTAGTTCCCCTAACCTCTGCTGGTAAGAACTCGTGTTTAACAAAGTTATCTTTGTAATCGTGTGCATATTTGTAATCCACGCCATAGCCTATTTCTTTCATAAGCTTAGTTGGAGCATTACGCAGTGAGATTGGTACAGAAAGGTCCCCAGTGTCTCTAACTAGTTGTTGCGCTTTATTTATAGCCATATAAGAGGAATTACTTTTAGCCGAGTTGGCCAAATATAGAGCGCACTGGCTCAGAATTATTCGAGCTTCAGGAAAGCCAATATTTGTAATAGCTTGAAAACAATTATTTGCAATGACAAGTGCGGTGGGATTAGCATTACCAATATCTTCAGATGCAGAAATTAATAACCTTCTAGCGATAAACTTAGGATCTTCACCACCCTCTACCATTCTAGCGAGCCAATAAACCGTGGCATTTGGATCACTACCCCTTATAGATTTTATGAACGCAGAAGCTATATCATAATGCTGATCGCCAGTTTTATCGTAGCGCGCTATATTTTGTTGAATCTTATTTTCAACTACTTCATTAGTAATTATAACTTCTTGGCTAGTTTCAGAGTTGACAATAAGTTCAAAAATATTAAGTAGTTTTCGAGCATCTCCACCGCTTAGTTTTATAAGAGATTCTAACTCTTGAAGTTTTATATCTTTTTTAGAAAGAATTTCATCTTTTACAATTGCACGATTTAAAATGGCCGTGAGATCGTTCTTGGTAAACGGATCTAAAATATAAATTTGACATCGAGATAATAATGCAGGAATAACTTCAAAGCTCGGGTTTTCTGTTGTGGCTCCAATTAATGTTATCCAACCTTTTTCAACAGCACCAAGTAGTGAATCCTGTTGAGATTTGGAGAATCTATGAATTTCATCTATAAATAATATTGGATTCTTCTGCGTAAATAGTCCACCACTTTGTTTTGCTTTATTTATAACCTCCCTTATATCCTTAACCCCGCTATTAATAGCGCTTAGTTCAAAAAAAGGCCGTTTAGACTCTTCTGCCACTATAGTCGCTAAGGTTGTTTTACCTATACCTGGAGGCCCCCAAAGGATAAAGGATGGTAACACTCCACTTTCAATAGCTTGCTTTAAATAACCATCAGGACCTACAAGATGCTGCTGGCTTACATAGTCTTTAAGTTTTTTTGGACGTAATCTTTCTGCGAGAGGCGTATTCATAATGTAAAAGTAATTATTTTAAAGATCGGTAAGTGACAATTTTACCCTAGATTAGAAATAGGTATGGTTTTAGAACATATGTTATAAATGGCCATTATGATTAGCGAAAGGGAAGAGTTTAGGTTCTATAATGGGGTAGTTATTTATCCACTATTTTTTGTCTTGTTAATCTGGACAGTCTTCTGGTTAGAAATTCGCTTTGGGCTAGATTTTACTAGTTGGGGAGTAAAGCCTAGAAGCTTATCCGGCCTTAAAGGTATAATAGTATCACCGTTCATACATGCTAACGTACGCCATTTATGGCATAATAGCATCCCATTGCTGGTTCTCACAATGGCTCTATGTTATTTCTATAAGAGTATTAAGTGGAAAGTGTTATTATCCATTGTTTTGCTTAGCGGCTTAGGTACTTGGGTTATAGGTAGACCTTCGTATCATATAGGTATAAGTGGTGTTATTTACGGTCTTGTAGCGTTTTTATTTCTTAAAGGTATTGTAGCAAGACATTTTCGTTTAATCGCCCTTTCACTCTTGGTCGTATTTCTCTACGGTAGTTTAATATGGGGAACGCTACCACTCAAAGACGAGATTTCTTGGGAAGGACATCTTTCGGGATTCCTTTCGGGGATATTTCTAGCATTACGCTTTCGCGAAAGCATACCAAAACCTAAAACATTTATTTGGCAAGAAGTTGATTACCTAGAAGAAGAGGACCCTTTTATGAGGCAATTTGATGAGAACGGAAATTTTTTTGAAATCGAAAATTTAAAGGATGATGAGGCTGAAAGTAGGATCGATAACGAGAGAGATAATTAAGGACTTTAGAGTCGTTGCCTTAAAATCTCATATAGAAATGCTCCACAAGCTACTGATACATTAAGAGAAGCGATGGATCCTTTTAATGGTAACTTAGCTTGCTTATCAACAATTTTTAAGACACCAGAGGATACTCCGCTATCCTCACGCCCCATAACTATAGCAGTGGGGGATTGGAAATCAATGTCATATAAAGTAGTGTTTGTTTTTTCTGTGGCAGCCACTACCTGCACACCTGATCCTTGTAGGTAATAGACAGCATCTTTTATGTGATCTACTTTCGCAATTGGAATGTTAAATGCTGCACCTGCAGAGGTTTTTATTGCAACACCATTAACCGGTGCGCCACCTTTCTTGGGAATTATAATTCCATCTACACCCGTGCATTCTGCAGTTCTTATAATTGCTCCAAAATTACGCACATCCGATAATTGATCTAATAGTACAAATAACGGCTGTTGTTTTGTAGCTAAAGTGTCATCGATCAATTCTTGAAAGTCATAATAACTTATAGCACTTACTATGGCAATTGCTCCTTGGTGGTTTTGTTGTGTAAGTTTATTAAGTTTTTCAACAGGAACATAAGATGTTTGAATACTGTTTTTCTTGATGAGTGTATTAAGTTCGCTCAAGAGTGAGTTATGTAATCCTTTTTGAAGGAAAACCTTGTCAATTTCTTTTCCTGCTTCGATAGCTTCTATAATCGCTCGCGTACCGAAAATTTGGAGGTCTTTTTGCATCTAGTTGATTTGAGAGCAATTTAAATTTTGTAGTTCTTCTTGAAGTTCTACAGAAGATATGCAATTATTTGAGTAGACAGAGAGAAGATTGCGGTATGAAGTACACGCAGGTTCATTCATATCTTCATTAAAGGCATCACGTGCGACATTTAAATCTTGCAATACTTGATCGCAATTTATAGTAGTTGACGCATTATTATCGTCACTAGCACACTGAAGATAAAGTGTGGTTGCAACTAAGGCGATTAACTGATTGAATTTTGTCATTATATTAAGAAAAAAATGAGCTATCAGAAAATCTGATAGCTCATAATTAAAAAATTTATCTTTTAGCTTATTGGAGTGTAACTATAAATGAAACTTCACCATCAGCATCAGTAGTCTTAGTAATTATAGCATCTATTCTGCCGCCAGCTATTTCATCTGCAGTAAATGTACTCAGACCGTCAAAGACTATATTAGAACCGTTTTCAGTTCTATAAAATACATTATAGTCAATAGGAGTATCGTTAGCAGTAAAGGCACTTAAAAATACGAGGTAATCTCCGTCAGGAAAATCTACTGGATCACTACCTATAGACAATTCTTCATATCGTGTAGACGAAAAACCATTTGCAATATTAACGAATGCTCCGTTGTCATCATAGAAGAGTTGCATATCTAAATCATTTGCTAATGGATTGGTCCAATCAAATAAAATTGTAGCAGCATCTCTATTTACAGATGGTAGTCTATCATAAAGATCTAATTCTACCTCGTTTGAGGAAATAGCATATTGTTCGCCTGGTACATTACTCACGAGCCCAATAACTTTAGCGTCAGCCATATTTTCTATTGGCGTAATACCTTCTGCTGCAAAAGCATTTCCAGGAGGTACTACAGCTTGAACGAAGATAGATGTTTGTCCAGCTGGTAACTCTACAAAAGTATTAACACCACGAGCATCATCTATACGAACTTCAACTCCAAGAGTTGCCGTACTATCAATCGCACGACTTATCGAAACATCTAGTCCTATAAGATCCCCATCGCCAGTAAAATCTCTGTTAACACTTACAGTAGCCTCTACAGGTATTGCTGTCACATTTTCCTCGAGTGTTGTAACATCCCCTTCGTCTTCGTAGCAAGAACCTAACGTGAATAACGCCAGTGCACCTAGAATTACAGGTATATTAATTTTTTTCATAATAATAAGATATTAAAATTTCTGGGATATCTAATGATATCCCAGAAATGGGATTAAAGTTTAGTTAATGTAATTTGTACTTCTCCTGCGGCAACTCCACCACAACCTGTGCTGTTCTCAGTAAAGTTTACTACAAGCACTGAGTCGTCGTCTTCGGAATAGCTAAGAGCATTATCTGAGGAGTTAAGTATTAAACTACCACCAGCACAACCAAGATTGGTACCCATACTATCTCTGCCAGTTAAATTTCCACACAAGAAATTGATAGTAAAAGTCATATCAGGTTGTCCAATTCCAAATTGCTCTAGATAATTTGCCTGAAAAGTTCTCTGGTAAACAGAGCCCCCAGCATCTAAAGTCACAGTCTGTGGGAGATAAATATCACCAAAGAATCCACCTACTGTTGTTTCAACCATATAATCACCTGTAGCATATCCATCTGGTAGTGGACATACAATAAGAGTAGATAAGTTGAAGGCTTGGCGTTGTCCTACTTCTGATGCTAAGTCAGTATCTAGATCATCAAATTCTACTATACTTCCATCGGTTCCTGTGGCTACATTTCTAAATCTGAACTGATCACCTAAATTCAAATCGTCAACAGTTACTCCAAACGTATTTGCAAGATCTGCTGTTGTAATAGTAACTGTCGATGGAAATTCAGTCACTGTTGTTATTAATTCAAACTCACTTTCAAATAAATCAGGAGCGGGAGTAATACGTTGCGCAACGATATCAAACGAGGCTACATTATTATTTGGAGCGTCTACAATAAATTCAAAAACACCATTTGGGATGTCATTACCATTTATCACTCCAGTAAGAATATCTGCTGTTACGAATACTCCAGCACGTCCTTCTACATTATCTGGAGCTCCAAATTCGAATCTATCTTTATCATCATCCTCACAAGAAGTAAAGGCAATAAATATACAGCATAGTATTGTTAAAAATTTTAAATTTTTCATAGTTTTTTAATTTAATGGAATTGATGGGTCAGCCCAAAAGACTGATTGATTCAAATCCGGTTTTTGATCAATTGAAAGATTCAGATTAGCCGTGTTAGGTACATAAAATAAAGATCTTGGGAATGGACCAGCCCCGCCAAGTTGAAGGTGTGGTTGTAGATCATTCGGAAAACCTGTCCTTCTATATTGGTTATAAACTTCAACCGCACTTTGAAATGAAGAAGCCCACAATTGTTCTGCTACTACTTGAAGTTTTTCACTTTCAGAGGAATATCTGTTTTGGACAGCATTTAAATAATCTGAAGCATCACTAGATGTACTTCCGTCAAAAGAAGTTACGTACTCAATCGACTTAGCGGCCCCAGATAATACTAATGCTTCTGCGTCTTCACCTGTTCCCAAAGTTAGTGCTGCTTCAGCTCTAAGAAAATCTACTTGCCAAGACATTAAAATAGGAGTAATACCTGCACCATTAAGTCCATCACCGTCTGCTACGCCACCGCCATCGCCAGTGTCAACATTCCCTCCCACAGGATATGCGCCATAAGTAGCTCTGAGATTATTATCTGGTGGGATACCATCAGCATTTCCGTGATCTCTTCCCCAAAAACCTCCTACAACGGCACAGAAAGCTGTGTCTGGTGGATAAGGAA
>CAWUIT010000188.1:0-5718 GCA_963922345.1 uncultured Dokdonia sp.
TACAAAAGCTCGAAAACCTATACATAATGAGGAAACACTTGAGACACCACTCGACCGGGTGTATGTAGCAGGTGTTATTGCAGCAGGAAAGAAAACTAGTAAATTGTTTATAGAAAATACACGCGATCACGGTGATATTATTATCAATGATCTGATAACTAAACTGTAACTAGCACTTATAATATTCAAATTGCTGTAGCATTTTTGTTATTAACTCTTCACATTTAGGATCTAATTTTATAAAAGACGTAATTACCTTCGCAATCGTTATAGGGAAGAATTCTTATTTATCCGTATTTAACTCAAACATACACACGTAGATTTTACAACATGGCATTACGACAAATCACAAATACAATTTTAATGGTACGTCCAGTTCAATTCAGAATGAATGAAGAGACGGCTGTAAATAATTATTTTCAAGAAGATCTCAGTTTAAAGAACGAGGAGATTAATAAGAAGGCTCAAGCCGAGTTTGATGCATTTGTCTTAAAATTGAGAAACGCAGGAATACGTGTGATTGTAGAAAATGATGACCTCAAAGGAAATACGCCAGACTCTGTCTTTCCAAATAACTGGGTGTCTTTTCACGAAAGTGGTAATGTCGCCATTTATCCCATGTTTGCCGAAAATCGCAGGAGAGAGCGTAGAGATGAGGTGTTTATACGTCTTGAGAAAGAAGGATTTATTATTAAGAACATAATTGATTATACCTCGGCAGAGGATGAAGGGTATTTTCTCGAGGGAACGGGAAGCATACTGATGGATCGTCAGAATGAACGTGCATATTGTGCATTGTCTCCACGGGCAGACGAGCAGTTATTTATCGAGTTTTGTGAAGATTTTGAATATACTCCAGTCGTTTTTACAGCGTACCAAACAGTAGATGGTAAGCGACTACCTATCTATCATACGAATGTTATGATGTGTCTTGCGGAGGAGTTCTGTGTGATATGCCTGGACAGCATTGATGATAAGAAAGAGCGTAAAAGTGTTTTGAAGCACCTTAAAGATACTGGTAAAGAGATCATAACAATCACAGAACAGCAAATGCATCAATTTGCTGGCAATATGCTTCAAGTTCTGGCAAAGGATACGACCAAGTACTTAGTGATGAGCGCTGCTGCACATAAAAGTCTTACCGACGATCAGATAGCAAAAATTGAAAATCATTGCAAAATTTTGAGCAGTGATCTCGGCACTATTGAGACTTGTGGTGGAGGGAGTGCAAGATGTATGATGGCAGAAGTGTTTTTACCGCAAGAATCATAACTCGCTTTTGTAAGAATTTTTACGAGTTATCTTCATCAAGTCTATAATCTTGAACAGTTAAACGATGTTCTATTGAAAGACCTAACCATATCTAGGTTTTTAGGGAATAAGACACTATATTTATCAATATTAAGGCGTATTTAGTTGTAATAGGGAGGTAATAATTTTAGAAATGTTTGTAGTTTTCATTTTTAAAATTTGACTGATAAAACAGCACGGGTAATTTTTTTTAGTAGGATTTAAAAAGCGACCGAATCTCTTCACTTTGACTAGTACGCCTTTTTTTAATCATATCTTCTACGTGCAATATTGCGTATCATACCTCCAAAGATAAAGTAGTGAAAGGGCAACATGCTGTACCAGTACAATCGTCCCATCAACCCTTTAGGTCTAAACGTAGCCGTTTGATGGAGTATATCATTATCATCAATCATAAATTCTAGCCAGGCTTCGCCAGGTACGCGCATTTCTGCAAAGAGTAATAGTCGGGATTCTTCCCTGTTTGCTAGAAGTACTCTCCAGAAATCAAGCACATCACCTGTATAGATCTTATCTGGATGTGTTCTTCCTCTTCTTAAGCCTACACCTCCTACAAGTTTGTCTATATACCCCCGTATTTTCCACATCCAGTCACCATAGTACCAGCCCCTATCACCACCTATTGCCCAAATATTTTCTAGGGCTCGTTCCTTATCTTGAAGCTTGATTTTTTGTTTATCCTTCAGGCAGCCATACTTCGGTATTTGTATGTAGTCATCAAGATTGGTTTTCATCCTACCGCTTACAAGACTGTCTTTCCAAGAACTAGCTACTTGATTTTGTTCAATTTTGGCGAAAGCCAAATCAATAGCATCCATATATGAGATAGGAGTGATGTCTAGTAATTCTTGTAACCTTGCGTCTTTAGAAATAACTTCCACCTTCATACTATCTACCAGGTTAAGTGCGAGTTTGTAAGATGTAGATGTGATAAAATATAACCAGTACGATGAAATTTTAGGACTCATCACGGGTACAGTGACAATGTACAGGCTAAGTTTACGAGCCTTTGCATATTGCTCCATCATCTGGCGATAGGTTAATATATCTGGACCACCTATGTCAAATTGATCATTGTATGTATTTTCATTACCTAGAACACCCATAAGGTATTGCATCACATTGCGTATAGCGATGGGCTGGCATTTAGTTTGCACCCATTTTGGGGTAATCATCACAGGCAGTTTCTCACAAAGATCTCTTATAATTTCAAAGGAAGAACTTCCAGAGCCTACAATAATACCGGCTCTTAATACGGTCAAAGCTGCCTTCCCTTTACGCAGGGTGTTTTCTACATTTTGACGAGACCATAAGTGTTTACTTAGGTTGTCCTCATTTGCAATACCTCCTAGGTATATTACCTGCTTACACTGCGTGTGTGATATATACTCATTAAAGTGTATGGCAGAAGCCTCTTCCTTTTTATCAAAATCAGAAGTGCTCGAACTCATGGAGTGTAATAAATAATAAGCAGCATCGATGTCACTTGGTATTTTTGAAACATCGGGTGTACCTAGAAAATCAATTTCTACAATAGAAATTTGTTGTTTAACTTTTTTACTTACAGATAATCTGGCTTCATCTCTAACTACGCAAACTATCTCGTGTCCTGCATCTAGAAGCATTGGGAGCAATCGCATACCAATGTAGCCGTTTGCACCGGTGAGTAAGATTTTCATAGTCTTTATAGATCTTCGATATTAGTAGGTGCTTGCTTAGCTTTTTCATCAAGGATTCTCCGCATAAAGTTATGCACCTTTTTATCCTTTGCTTTGGCCTCTATTTTGATAAAGTAATTATCTCGATAGATACTATACTCCTCTGCACGGCCTTTGTACAGATTAAGTTTCCAGTAGGGAATAATGAGTGCATAGCTATCTAATAAAGCTCTAAAGCCTACAATAATACCATTAGGTCGTAACTCAATATTACATTTATTGCGATACTTGTCTAGTGCGAGAAAATTTTGAACTTGGATACTTGCTTCGGTTATAATGAGGTGCCCAATGCCTATCCCACCTTGCTGTATGCGTTGTCTAAGACCAAAGGGAGCGCCCACTTCTGCCTCAATTTTTCTTTTAATTTCTGGATTGTTGTAAGAAACGTTCAGTAACATTTTTCTTTTAAAGATACGAGTTTCGGCAGTGATTCTCTATCGTAACTTTCAATTTTCACATATCTTTGTGCCTACTTTATGGGTAAAATTACGCTTTCGCGAAAGCATAAAACCCTTAATTGCAATCACACATATTTATGTCTTTACAAGAAAAGATCACCTCTGAGGTAAAAAATGCAGTTCAAGCAATATATAATGCTGAACTTCCATCTGTCGAATTTCAAGCGACACGAAAGGAGTTTGAAGGAGATATTACAGTAGTCGTTTTTCCTATGTTGAGAGTGGTTAAAGGAAATCCAGTGCAAATAGGTACAGAGATAGGAAATTATCTTGTGGAGCAAGTGGCAGAGATTACTTCATTTAATGTAGTGAAGGGATTCCTCAACCTTGTCATTGCAGATGCATATTACCTATCTGTCTTTGAGCAAGTAAAGAAAACAGCAGATTTTGGAAAAAAGCCAGTGTCTGGTAAAGCCGTGATGGTAGAATACTCTTCGCCTAATACCAATAAGCCCCTCCACCTAGGTCACGTGCGTAATGTGTTATTAGGGTATTCTGTTTCAGAAATTATTAAAGCCGCTGGGTCAAAAGTATATAAAACCCAGATAATTAATGATCGTGGGATTCACATCTGTAAATCCATGCTTGCTTGGAAGCGCTTTGGTGAGGGAGAAACGCCAGAATCTACAGGATTAAAAGGCGATAAGCTTGTAGGGAATTATTATGTAAAATTTGACCAAGAGTACAAAAAAGAAATAGCGGAACAAGTAGCCGGAGGGAAGACAGAAGAAGCGGCAAAAAAAGAAGCACCTATCCTCATAGAAGCACAAGACATGCTTCTCAAATGGGAATCTGGAGATCCAGAAACAGTAGCTTTATGGGAAAAGATGAACCAGTGGGTTTATGACGGTTTTGAAGTTACCTATAAAAATATAGGCGTTGATTTTGATAGCTATTATTACGAGAGTAACACATACTTACTAGGAAAAGACAACATAGAAGAAGGTCTTAAAAAAGGAGTTTTTGAGAGAGATCCCGATGGTTCTGTGTGGTGTGACCTTACAGAAGATGGATTGGATCGTAAGATTGTACTTCGTGCAGATGGTACAGCGGTTTATATGACACAGGATATAGGTACCGCCATCCAGCGAGTAAAAGACCATCCTGATGTAGGAGGGATGATTTATACCGTAGGTAATGAGCAGGACTATCATTTTCAAGTATTATTCTTGATTTTAAAGAAACTAGGGTATGACTGGGCAGAGAATCTATTTCATTTAAGTTATGGAATGGTGGATCTTCCTTCTGGTAAAATGAAGTCTCGTGAGGGAACTGTGGTAGATGCAGATGATCTCATTAAAGAAGTCGCTCAGACAGCTGGCGAAATATCAGAAGAGCTAGGTAAGCTAGATGGCTACTCAGAAGAAGAGAAGCAGGAGTTGTATAAAATTATAGGTTTAGGAGCTTTAAAATATTACATACTTAAAGTCGACCCTAAAAAGCGAATCCTATTTGATCCTAAGGAATCTGTAGATTTTCAAGGAAACACAGGACCATTTATTCAATATACCTATGTGCGTATACAGGCAATACTTAGAAAGGCTAAAGAGCTAGGTGTTCCCGTATCAAAAAGTGCTGAAAGAACATTACATCCTAAAGAAAAGCAGCTTATAAAACAGGTGCAGGAATATCCAGATACAATACAGCTAGCAGCAGCTCAAAAGAGCCCTGCAATTATAGCAAACTATGTGTATGATCTAGTAAAAGAATACAATTCATTTTTCCAGCAGGTGCAAATTTTAGGGACCGAAAATGTAGAAGATCAAAGCTTCCGTGTAGCACTGAGTGATGAGGTAGGCAAGGTGATTGAGAGTGCTTTTGGCTTGCTTGGAATACAAGTACCAGAAAGGATGTAGATGCTTGTTTTAAAGACTATCTCAAGACAATCTTTTTTACAATCTCACGCCCCAACTCTTCATTAATCATTAATCTAATCTTTTCTTTACCATAAGAAAGTTCTTCCCTAAAAACGGAAGAACTCAAGTTTACAAACAATGTTTCTCTATCAAATCGGATGGAAGACGTATATGTTTCAAAGGCTGGATTGAGCTTAAACCACGCAGCTGTTACATCTACTTTATCAATACCTTTGGTGAGTTTATTTTTTTCGACAAATTCACCCAGAGCTTGACTTATTGATATAGGATCTGTATTGCGTTTTGCCATTATTCGATTACTAGGGGTTTGTATCTTCTATAGGTGTAAATAAGCCCATCTTTGTTAATCAAGAT
>CAWUIT010000189.1:0-5690 GCA_963922345.1 uncultured Dokdonia sp.
TTACCATATAAACTGCCTAAACTCTTAACCGATGCAGGAGTCACTGTGGCGCTAGGGTATGATGAGGAGTACTGGCAAGTACGTAATTTACCTTTTTATGCTGGACAGGTGACTCAATTTGGAATGAGTGATGAAGAAGCTTTAAAATTAATAACTCATAATCCCGCAAAAATTATGGGCATTGAAAATACAACTGGAACACTTACTGTAGGCAAAGATGCTACTTTATTTATAAGCGAGGGTAATGCGCTTGATATGAGGGGTAACATACTATCAAGAGCCTTTATTCAAGGTCGAGATATAAGTCTCGAGTCACACCAGACTACGCTTGCAAAGCGCTATGCTGAGAAGTACGGACAGAATTAAAAATAGAAGTTTTTAAATGACAAAAGCCTGAACAGTAATGTTCAGGCTTTTTTTAGTCCGCCAAAATTAAGACTGCAAGGAATAGCAACCCTTATGGGAAATTAAGCTAGCATATGTATCAACTTCTAAATTGTGTTTTTGAAATAATAATTTACTTTCCTTCAAAAATGTGTCAATATTCGCTTTCGCGAAAGCGAGACAAAACATACTTGGCCCACTACCCGAAATACCAAAAGCTGCACAATTAGTATCCAGCGATATCTGTCTTATTGCCTCAAAATGTGGAATTAACTGCTTGCGATGTGGCTCTATAAGTACATCTTTCAAACTCTGTGCAAATAACTCTTTATCCCACTCGTATAAAGAAGCCACCAATCCGGCTAGCTTTTGAGATTGCATAATAGCATCTTTAAGTGGTACTAGCTCTGGTAAAATCTCTCGAGCTTCTTTAGTTTTTATAGTAATATGGGGATGCAAAATCCCCACGTAGATAGTGTCTAATGGTGGGAGCGCTATAATGCGGAAGGGATTATAACCTGTTATTAGTGTAGTGCCTCCATAAATGCAGGGTGCTACATTATCTGCGTGCTCATTACCACTAGCAACAGCTTCACCCTTCATAGCAAAGCGAGTGAGTTCTAGATTAGAAAGGGGATTTTCTAAAAATTGATTAATTCCGTAAACGGCGCCTGCCGCACTTGCGCTACTACTACCTATACCAGAGCCTGGGCGAATGTTTTTAAAAATTTTGATTTCGACACCAAAGTTTGCATCTATAGCTTCAAGCATCGCATTACCTGCAACACTCGCGACATTTTGTGAAGCTTCAAGTGGTAAATCAGCACCAATTATTTCAGTGATTTTTACACCTCGACTATCAGTTTTTCTAAACTCCATCTCGTCGCCTATACCTTCTAAGGCAAAACCAAGTGTATCAAAACCACAATTGACATTTGCGACGGTGGCTGGGCAGAAAACACGCACTTTTTCAAGAGTATTTTGTTGATTTGTAAAAGCCATAGGGTAGTTACCTTTATCTGAGTCTTATGATGTCAGAAAATAGACCACTTGCAGTAACTTCACCACCTGCGCCGGCGCCCTTTACAATAAGTGGCTGCTTTGGATAACGCTCTGTATAAAATAGTACAATGTTATCAGATCCTTCTAGATTATAGAACGGGCTCTCACTGCCTACCGCCTGAAGTCCTACACTCGCTTTACCGTCATCCAATTGTGCGACATATTTGAGTCTTTTTCCAGCAGTGGTAGCCTTTGAGACTAGATCTTCAAAGTGAGCAGCATCTTCTTTTAAAGTTTCAAAAAAATGAGGGACATCTGTACTGTTGAGATTTTTTTCAGTCAAAAAGGGTTCATTTTTTATGTCCTCGAGCTCTAATTCTAAACCACTCTCGCGGGCAAGAATTAATATTTTACGTGCAACGTCTACACCACTTAAATCAATTCTAGGATCTGGTTCTGTATAGCCTTCATCTTTAGCCTGTTGTACCACATCGTGAAAACTGTCTCCGCTTTTAAAATTATTAAAAACAAAGTTTAAACTACCAGAAAGTACCGCTTGCACCTTTGTAATTCTATCTCCAGATGTGATAAGATTTTGTAAGGTATCGATAATGGGTAATCCAGCTCCTACGTTGGTCTCAAACATAAAAGGAGCATTATATTTACGACTCAACCTTTTGAGGTTAGCGTAATAATCTTGCTTCCCAGCCGCTGCAATTTTATTACAAGCTACAACAGCAATGCTATTTCTCAAGTATTCTTCATACGCCATTGCGACAGGTTCATTTGCAGTAATATCTACAAAGACGGAGTTACGCTGATTGAGATTTATAACGCTTTCGCGAAAGCGTAAAATATCTGCCTCCTCACCATTTGCCAGTTTTGATTCCCACTGGTCTAAAGGAATGGGTGTATCTGAGACAACCATTTTGCGACTATTTGATAAACCTAGTACGCGTATGCTTAAATTGAGGTTGTCTTTTAAATAATGCTTTTGCTGGTGGATTTGTTCTAAAAGTTTTGCACCCACATTCCCCACACCCGTCACAAAGAGGTTTATTTGCTTACGATTACCATCAAAAAACACTTCATGTAAACTATTTAAGGCCTTTTTTACATCTTTTTTTGCAATGACAGCAGATATGTTTTTTTCACTAGCACCTTGTGCAATAGCACGTATATTCACGTTATTCTTGCCCAGTGTAGAAAACATCTTTCCAGAAATACCTTGATGGCTTTTCATAGATTCTCCCACAACCGCGATGATAGACAAGCTAGTTTCAACAACAACTGGATCTATTCGGTTGAGGGTTTTTTCGTAAGCAAACTCGGTCTCGATGGCATTTTTTGCTCGTAAGGCATCTGTTTCCATTAGACCTATACAGATACTATGCTCGCTTGATGCTTGCGTAATCATTATAATATTTACTTGTTGTTGTGAGAGCACATCAAAAAGGCGTTTTGAAATCCCAGATATACCAACCATTCCCGCTCCTTCTAGTGTGAGCAACGCAATATCACTTATATGTGATATGCCTTTAATGAGATTTGAAGTATCGTTAGTTTGATTTCCTATACGTGTACCATCTTCTCCGGCGGCCATCGTATTTTTAATATAGATAGGTATGTTTTTACTAAGTACTGGTACGATAGTAGGCGGGTATAAAACTTTTGCCCCAAAATGCGATAACTCCATCGCTTCTTGGTATGAGATGTTTTTTATAGGTTTAGCTTGTTTTACTAGCTTAGGATTGGCACTATACATTCCGCTTACATCGGTCCATATTTCTAATCGATCTACATCTAGTGCTGCTGCAATAATTGCAGCGGTAAAGTCAGATCCACCACGCCCCAATGTACTCGTCTCTCCATCTAGTGTGCTGGCTATAAAACCACCTAAAACTGTGATCTGATTAGTATTGCTAGTAAAATACTCTACAATATTTTTATTTGTCGCTTCATACAGAACTCCTGCTTTGGTGTGCTGATCATTAGTGATGATGAGTTCTCGACTATCCTTTAATACACTATCGAGTCCATGAGATTTGAAAGCAGCATTAATCAAAAAACTCGACATAAGTTCTCCAAAAGAAGCGAGCTTGTCCAGCGTTTTTGGGGATAATTCATTGATTAGATAAATACCATTTAAAAGGTCGCTCAAATGAGAAGTACGTTTAGAGATCTCAGTTAGTACTTGATCATCATTTGCAATTAATCCATCTGCAATTGCGATATGTTTTTCGTGAATTTTATTTATTATGTCTTTATAGCCATCGTCTTTCTGGGCAGCTAGGCTTCCAGCTTTTATAAGTAAATCTGTGACACCACCCACCGCAGAAACTACCACAATAAGTGACTGCTTTTGAGACTGGTTACTTACTATTTGTATAACTTGTTCAATGCTCTTAACGCTACCTACTGATGTACCGCCAAATTTTAATATATGCATAGAATTCATTTTGTTTGATTCAAATAAGAAATAGGATTTTTTTGTGTAGAAGAGCGTTGGAAAGAATAACGATAAACAAATTTATAACTTATCTTGAACCATAATAGTTGCAATTGCAAATCTAGTGGAGGCTTTTTATTCTTTCGTGTTCAAGAGATAAATGTAGTATTTTTAAATAACGAAGCAAGAAGATATTCCACTTTTGAGGATATCTCAAAATCTATTGCATCACAGCCCTGCAACTAAGAATACCATAATCTGAGAACGATATCAATCACTATTTGATTAGATTTTGGCGAGATGTTTTTTTGAGACATCCTTCTTGTTACCTAGTATAGATTATTAATTAAAACATCACAAATTATTTTATGAAAATTTACAGTCCTAAGCAGATTTATGAAGCAGATAAGGCTACAGTTCAAAAGGAAGGGATTCCCTCATATAATTTGATGGAGCGAGCAGGAGGCTATGTTTACGAGTGGATACATAAACGTTTACAAGGTCAAGCAGTACCCATCAAAGTTTTTTGTGGTATAGGTAATAATGGTGGAGACGGATTAGTAATTGCTCGTTTACTTTTAAAAAACGGGTATCAAGTAGATACCTACGTTGTACACTGTGATGAAAAAAGGTCTCCAGATTTTTTAAAAGCTTACGATGCTCTTAAAAGTGAGGTAAAAAAATGGCCTGAGCTCATTAGAAGTAAAGAAGACTTTCCAGAAATTACACCACAAGATATCGTGGTAGATGCCATATTTGGTATAGGTCTTAATAGATGTCCTGACGATTGGGTTAAAGAGTTGTTTACAAAAATCAATACTTCAAAAGCGTACACATTATCGATAGATATCCCCTCTGGGATGTATGCAGACCGAGGTCAAGAAAAGGATGATGTAATCATACACGCCACTTTTGTACTAAGTTTTATGTCTCCTAAATTAGTTTTCTTTCTACCAGATACTGGAAAGTATATTAATATGTGGGACACTGTAGACATAGGTTTGGATCAAGAGTTTCTTGCAAATACTAAAACCGATGTTGAGCTCATTACCAAGCAGGAGATCCAACAGATGTATAAAGGAAGATCACAGTTTTCTCATAAAGGTATGTTTGGTCATAGCTTAGTAATAGGAGGCAGCTTTGGAAAAATGGGTGCCGTGCTATTAGCTGCCAAAGCTGCCGCGAGAGCAGGTAGTGGACTAGTAACAGCATATGTACCACAGATAGGAGTTCCTATACTACAGGCGGCATTACCTGAGGTCATGGTAGAAACAGACAATTTTAACGGAAAGGTTTTTGAAGAAATTGAGTTTGAAACTGCTGCCACAGCCATAGCGGTGGGCCCAGGTATGGGAACAGATGAAAAAACTGTAAACGCTATGGAATCATTTTTAAAATCACAAAAAATACCACTTGTGATTGATGCAGATGCCATTAATTGTATTTCAAAGCGTCCAGCATTGATTGATCAAGTTCCAGAGTTGTCTATCTTAACTCCCCATCCCGGTGAACTTGAAAGACTTATCGGGAAGTGGGATAATGATTTTGATAAATTGGAGAAAACTGCCAACTATGCAAAGGAAAACAATATAATTATCTGCATTAAAGGAGCACATACAATCACTATTTATGATATGAAACTGTACATAAATACTACAGGGAATCCTGGGCTCGCAACTGCTGGTACTGGGGATGTACTTACGGGGGTCATTACGGGACTACTTGCTCAAAATTATCAACCTCTTGAAGCTGCTATTATGGGAGTTTATTTGCACGGCCTTGCGGCAGATGTTGCAGTAAATCAGTACGGTGTAGAGGGACTTATAGCTGGTGATGTGACTGAGTTCTTGGGAAG
>CAWUIT010000190.1:0-5675 GCA_963922345.1 uncultured Dokdonia sp.
AAGGAAAGGAGCACGTATGGCGAAATAATGTTAAAGCTAGAGAGAAATTCTAGCAAAGATTTCAATTATTCACTAATAATTGAATTAGCCAAAAAAATGCCGAGATCAACTCGGCATTTTCTTATTCTAATCTTTAAACTCGCTCACATAATGCATCTTCACAGAAGGATATTTTTGTTGTGTCATTTGTAGCGTAAATGGGGAGTCTGCTAGAAACACGAGTTGACCACGTTTATCTTTTGCCATAAATCGCTGTTTAACTCTTAGAAACTCTTTAAACTCCTCACTCTTAGGATCTTCTGGGTCTACCCAGCAAGCTTTTGAAACGTTAAGAGGTTCATAAGTACATTTTGCACCATATTCGTGCTCTAGTCGATACTGTATCACCTCGTATTGTAGAGCTCCTACAGTCCCTATTACTTTTCTACCATTGAGTTCTAGTGTAAATAGTTGTGCGACACCCTCATCCATAAGTTGGTCGATTCCTTTTGCAAGTTGCTTAGACTTCATAGGATCGGCATTATTAATGTATCTAAAATGCTCTGGAGAAAAAGCTGGAATCCCCTTGTAATGGAGTACTTCACCAGAGGTTAATGTATCGCCTATTTTAAAATTTCCAGTATCGTGCAAACCTACAATGTCGCCAGGATAGGAGGTGTCTACAATCTCTTTACGCTCTGCAAAAAAAGCGTTCGGACTAGAGAATTTTAGATTTTTATTATGTCTAACGTGTAGATAGGGCTTATTCCTTTCAAAAACGCCTGAGACTATTTTTATAAAAGCAAGACGATCTCTATGCTTTGGATCCATATTAGCGTGTATTTTAAATACAAATCCAGAAAAGTCCTTTTCATTAGGCTCGACCAATCGTTCTTCACTTTTTTTAGGTCGAGGTGGAGGAGCAATCTTTACAAAGCAATCTAGCAATTCGCGTACGCCAAAATTATTTAAAGCAGACCCAAAAAATACAGGTTGTTGCTCCCCAGAAAGATATTGCTGTTGATTAAATTCTGGATATACGCCTTGAACTAGTTCAAGCTCCTCTCTCAAAGTTTCGGCAGCCTTTTCACCTATGAGTTTTTCTAAAATTTGATCTTGTAGATCTGTTACTTTAACGGTTTCTTCAATGTTTTTTCTACTATCTCCACTAAAGAGATTTACATTTTCTTCCCATAGGTTATAGATACCTTTAAAGTCATAACCCATCCCAATTGGGAAACTCAAAGGAGTTACAGTAAGGTGTAATTTCTCTTCTATCTCGTCGAGAAGTTCAAAAGCATCTTTTCCCTCACGGTCTAATTTATTAATAAAGACTATCATGGGAATGTTACGCATTCTACATACTTCAACTAGTTTTTCGGTTTGTGGCTCAACACCCTTGGCAACATCTATTACAACAATCACACTATCTACAGCCGTAAGCGTTCTAAAGGTATCCTCTGCAAAATCTTTGTGCCCAGGAGTATCCAGTATATTAATCTTAATACCATTGTACTCAAAGGCAAGTACGGAGGTAGCCACAGATATCCCTCTCTGTCGCTCTATTTCCATAAAGTCACTGGTAGCACCTTTTTTGATTTTATTAGACTTTACAGCTCCAGCTTCTTGGATTGCTCCCCCAAAGAGAAGTAACTTTTCTGTAAGTGTAGTTTTTCCTGCATCCGGGTGCGATACAATTCCAAAGGTTCGGCGACGTGCTATTTCTTGCTTAAAATTCATAAAGATCTACAACGATTTTAGTGCGCAAAGATACTCTTTAGAAACATTAAAATTTAATTAAGGAAAAGATCTAGAATTAGATAAAATTGAGAAGAACTACGTGTTTGTATAACGCTTTCGCGAAAGCGCTAACTTCCTATTTAACAATTTTTTAAGTGTTGTAATATAAATGAATACTGTTAAAAAATAGTCATTTTGTGTAGTTGGTCGGATATTGTCTGTATCATATCTAAAAGTTGTAAATCCAACTTAAATGGTTTATCAATCCTTCTATATTTGTATACCCAACTTAGTAATTTTTAAACGTAATCCCCCTGAAATTGGGAGGTTATATCTATTAAATAATGTAAGTTATGGGGAAAGCTACACTTTTTTTTAGAAGAGAATTGAACACGAGAATTCTCTTTACTACAAACAAATTATTATAAAAATTTATCCTCTGGGGTTCCTTACGGCTGCCCTTAAACGATTAATTAATATCGGGGAAATACCCAACCTGTTTTACATAGTATTATGAAACAAAACGACATAATGAAATCTGCATCTAAAAAGAGTATCCAGTTTACTATAATTATAGTAAGCTTTCTTAGTAGTTTACTACTTGAGGCTCAAACGCAATCACCCTCTATTAACGAGAACGTAACATTCCAGTGGTCTGATACACAAAATGATAATAATGATAATCCTGCGACTATTAGTTCTATTACTATTTCAGGTACCGTGTATAATACTTTTGTAGTACCTTCTGGATATGAACTTACAAGAGTTGGCCCTGATGGTAACGACGATAACGCCATAAGACGAAATGGTAACCAATTAATTGGAAATAGTTCAACTTCAACAGATGGTGTTAATAGTCCTTGGAATCTTAATGCTAGAAATGCTTTTCAATCAAAAAATTTAAATTTCTATTTTGAAGCAAATCCTAATGGTCAGAATATCTGTAATGATTTTGCAGCAACTCAAACCACAAATGCTCAAAAGCAAACACTTTTCTATGATCCTGCGATCCCTTCTAACTCAGATGGGATTCTAGCAGTTACAGAACGTGGCGGAAACAATTGCTTTTACATTGAGATGTGGGGTACACCTGCTGGAGGAGGAGCGGTCCAGAAATTAGGTGAGACTTTTGTAAGAACTAATGGCGATCTAAGAGGTGGTGGATTTTCTTCACCAGATTTAGGTAATCCAGGAGATCCAGATGATGATTCTGATTATTGGGGTTCTGGTCGTGAGCAAGACAATGGTCAAACTATTGCTATTGCTCTTTTTGATTTAAGTTCTATTGCGCCACTAGGTTCAAAAATCACTCGAGTAGAATTTGTCGCGGCATCAAGAGATCACGGTGATGGAAAATTGTTTCTACTACAAAGTTATGCTGTAGATCAAACAGAAACAGGATGTTTAAATACAACATTTTCTCAGGATCTTAATGTCGTAAATAACGTTCCAGCTGGCTCTACGTATGAACTCAATGGAGGTTTAAATCCATCAAACGCTGGTACTGTTACTCTTACAGACGAAGGTGTCTATACATTTACTCCATCAACTGGTTTTACAGGAGAGGTATCCTTTGAGTACGAAGTAACTTTACCAGAACCTAACGAATCGGTAAGTGATATTGGTTTAGTAACATTAACTTATGTGAATAGACCAGATGCTCCGGTAACATCACTTACTTGTAATGATAATGGTACGACAAATCTTATAGTAGATTCTCCATTGGGTGATGAATTTGAATATTCTATTGATGATGTCAATTTTCAGGACTCGCCAGAATTTGCAAATTTACCCGAGGGAACATATACGGTATATGTTAGAAATAGATTTACTAACTGTGAGGAGCAGAGTGAGTTTGATACTGTTGTAGAAAATATTGAAATCACAACCCCAGTTACAATTACTCCAGTAAAATGTTTTGGAGAAAGTACAGGATCAATAGAATTAGAGGTAACAGGTGGTACACCACCATATACGTTTTCTTGGACAGATGGATCAGGAGTTGTGAGTACAAGCGAAGATCTATTAAATGTTCCTGCTGGGACCTATCAAATTACAGTAACAGATTCTAGTGGTTGTGAACTTGTCGCAAGTTATACTATAACTCAAAACGACCCTGTAGACGCAAATGAAACGATCGAAAATGAAAATGGCGCCACAGCAAATGATGGTAGTATTACTGTCAATCCAACAGGAGGAACACCTCCGTTTACTTACTTGTGGATGCCTAGCGGAGAGACTACACAAACCATTGACAATCTAGATGCTGGTACATATACAGTTGTTATTACAGATGCAAATGGATGTACTTATGAGAAGACGTTTACTGTAGCCTCTACAAATGCGCTTCCTGAAGCTCAAAATGATCAAAGAAATGTAAACGAAAATACAGCTTTGAACATTGATGTTTTAGTGAACGATAGCTATGGAGCAGATGGTCCTGGAAATGGACAGTTACAGATTGCATCTAATCCACCCAACGGGACCTTGAGTGTTGATACCATGGGTACGCCTAATGATCCCACAGATGATACTATAGTTTATACGCCTAATACAAATTTCAGTGGTACAGATTCTTTCCAATACACTATTACAGATTCTAATGGAGATTCATCTACTGCGACCGTAACAATTTCTGTGTCAGATGTTCTAGTTGTTCCACCTGGTGAGAGAGGGTGCGATTGTACACCGCTTTATACAGATTCCAATTTCCAAAACCCAGTTCTTATAGAAGGATCAGCTTTACAAGTTGGTGCAAAATATCGTTTTTCAAATATTTTCCCTTCAAATACAGATTTACCTACAATAGATGGTATCGTTGAGATAAAGTCATTTAACAACGGAGCTACGTTATTAGATATAGATGTAGATGATGAAGGTTTAATGAGAGCATTTCAACCTGAGTTAAATAGTACAAACAACGGCGATCAGAGTATTGATTTTGACATATTTTTTGTAGAGTCTGGTACTATGACACCCATTGATATCTCGTTCTTTGGAAGTCCGTTTGATATTGATGGAGATAATGTGAATACAAGAGAGTATGCAGAGTTGAGCCTGCCAGATGCATATTATTTCTCAGAAAATACACTTTTAGATATAGTAGAGAGTGGGATGTCAATTAGGGGTACTGTAATAGATCCTACTAATGCGCCTGGTGGTATAATTTCAGAAGATCCTAGATTTACATTTAGTAATTACTGGGAGGGTACAGATAAGCTGTCTTATACTATAGGTAAACAAAACGGAAACATAGACCGCTTCTACGCACTTGTACTAGACAATGCCGAGTACCAGAATCCTGTTTCAAATATTATTACAGCTCCTGTAATTTGTGGTAATGTAAGTGATGAAGGAGGAGACCCTATTAGTAATACTGTAATCACTATTTCAGGTACAGATGGATCTAATACTTCGGTAAATACAGATGTTAACGGTAATTATAGATATGCAACCGCAATACCATCAGCATTAGTTGACGTTACGTATACAATTACAGAAACAGATCAAGAAGGGTACGTTTCTATATCAGATGTTGATGGAGCAAATGATAATACAATTACTCGAACCATAAATCTTAGATCTTCTTGTGATAATGATTATGTAGATGATGGTCGACCTATTGCACAAGATGATACGGCTACAGTAGATGAAGATGACGCTGTTACAATAAATGTACTTAATAACGATTCATTTGGACCAGACGGACCTTCGGCTGGAACAATTGCTATTATTACACTTCCGGTCAATGGTACTGTATCTATTAATGATGGAGGTACTCCTAATAATCCTACAGATGATACGGTAGTCTACACACCTAATCCAGACTTTAATGGAGTAGACTCTTTTGAATATGAAATTACAGACAGTGATGGGGATACCGCTTTCGCGAAAGTGGATATCACCATAAACCCAGTGAACGACGTACCTCTTGCCGAAGATGATACGGCTACAGT
>CAWUIT010000191.1:0-5624 GCA_963922345.1 uncultured Dokdonia sp.
TTACTGCTTTGTGATTACTCAAAAACAATCTTATCTACCTCAAACACATAATTTGTTGCTGCCTTTGTATTTGAAATCAATCCAAGCCTGATAATATTTGCCAAATCATCTTCCTCTGGATGCCCTTCTAGCTTATCATTTAATCGATAGGTGTCAAAATCTGTAAAATTACAGGTGATGGTTTTCCACGCTCCTTGAGTCATTGGGAGGTTAGTTTTGTATTGCGGCCTCCAGAATCTTTTATATTTATTCAAGGTTAAAGCAAAGTCCTGCCCTGTAGAACGGTATCTAATGGTTACCGTCTTATAACCAGACAAGTCAAAATCTTTATAAGGAGTACGCATACTTGCAAAACCTCCATTATTCTCCAGACTTATTTTTCCCTTAAGAATGATACTTTCGTTAGTTTGTTCCAGAGTTCCAGTAGACAAGCCTCCCATAACACCATCTAGCGTGACAAACCATTGATCACAATTATCACAAGAAGTTCCAAAATCATAAGTAAGTGGTGCTTTCATAAATGATGCGGTAAGCAGTAGGGCTAAGAAATATTTCATAGCTTTTTATTTTAAAGATACGCTTTCGCGAAAGCGTAACCTGCCTACTTATCAATCTTTTAACGCTCTTGTGCCAATTTGAGTTTCTTTTTGAATCGCTTGTCAATCACAAATTGAAATACAAATAATAAAATGAATATAACACGTGATAGCCAAAAGAGTGACAGCGCGATAAGTGCAGCAATTATCCAAATAATCATCACATTGAGACCTCGGGCACGATACCAGCGGTAACGAAGCCGAGTAAAACCTGTTTGTTGTTTTTCTGAGTGAAACACATAGCGTAGCATTAAAATATTAAATAGACCGATGACACTTAGATTGATGCAATAAAATATAAAAGGCCCTACTTGATCAAATCCATTGATATACATCGCTGTAGAAAAAGGTAATAGAACTATCGCAAGAAGGAAAAATATGGTTAACCACAAGAGTTTGCCCGAGACCTCTTTTACATATCGCATTAATTTAATGTGACCTATCCAGTATAAGGCACTCACCATAAAGCTCACAAATAATCCTATAAAGTCTGGAATCCTTGCTGATAGTACTTGCCCAAATGGTTTTGAATTTACCTCGCTTACTGATGGAACTCCCACTTCGAGTATAAGCAAGGTCATTACTATAGAAAATACGGCATCAGAGAAATTTATAACTCTGGACTTATCATAGCGCTCATTGATCATACTCCTAAAATAGCATAAAAAAAGAAAAGCGACTTCCAGAATGTTGAAGTCGCTTTATCTTGATACTACTTTTATTGAAAAATAGTATTTCTATAAATTGTATTTTACAGTAAACATCACGATCCTAGGTTGTACAAAATATTCGGTGTTTGATATTGTCAAATCACTCACACTATTAGTTGATATTACATCTACATCTAGCAAGTTTGTCGCTTGTATACGGAACTCCCACTTACTTTCTGGTTTTTGATAATACAAGTTTGCTTCTAAGAACGTGTACATATTATCAATATCTGTGGTATCATCATTATCGTCATAATTGTACAAACTCCAGTCTGCCCCTAATGTAAATCCGTTAAGGAAATTCCACTCTGCATTTGCAAATGGTCTGTGTGTAAAAAATGTTCTGTCTGTAGTACCGTTGTCTGAATTTGTACTATTAAAGCGGTATCCTATTTCAAAATTAGGCGCTTCCTTAAAGTTAGTCTCAGCACTAGTGTTATAGGTTTGTGAGATGTTTTTGGTGTTACGATCCTCACCATTTATTATATTATTTAAGTCGCTATAACTTCCATTTGCACTCAAGTTTAACTTCCACTTTTTAAAGCGTTTGGAAAATCGAGCATTTGCACTTACCGTTTCATCGGCAAAACTTGTATTGTTAATCGGGCTTGCCACCTGATTAATACCTACAAACTGTCCTGTCGTTTTAATAGGGTCTACTCTTCTCGTATAATTCACCCCTCCAAAGAGACTTGTGAAATTGAACATACTGAAGCTAAAATAATTAATACTAGCATTATGAAAAATGGCATTTTCAATATCACGGTTTCCTTGAAAAAGGCTGTTGTAATTGTTAAACAAAATCCCTTCGGCAAAATTATTTACATCTGTATACTGGGCAGTCATTTGGTAATTCACACGTAAGCTCTTTCCTTGTGCAAAGTCCACCACAGTAAATAAATCGGGAAGTAGCATCACATCTGTGTCTTCTGTAGTTGTCCCCAGCTGGGTGCTCTTAGTCTGATAATTATGTAAGGTAAGCCCTGGGGTGATTGTAAAAATTCCAGTTTTTAACTTGTAATGTAACCCTAAGAAAACATCGCTAAAATTAAAAGTGACATCATTGCCTACCGGACTTCCAGCATCTGTCTCGTCTATAGTATCGACATTTCCATCTTCTAAAATTTGAAACAGATTTGAATTAAAATCCTGACGGCTGAGTGTAGTTCCTAGTGTGAAATTAAGATTGCTCTTTTTATTAAGAACATAATAGTAATCTACTTTCCCATCAAACTTGGTTGTTTTTATATTCTTGTTTTGATTGATATCAAAAAGTCCGTTTGCTCCGGGCATAAAATCAATAGTGCTTATCTCACTCATTGGATCGTTAGGATCAGGTACTGTAAATGGTTCCTGTGATAGAGTGGCATTGTAAAAAGGGTCTTCATCCTGATACAAATGCTGGAAGGTTCCTGCAAAAATGTTTTTCTCATCAAGAGTGTAGTAAAGGTTTACATTTTGATTGATAGAAAAAGGCTCATTTTCCTTAGCTTGATCAACCACATCAGACTGTACTTCACCGTTTCTTGTTACTATACTCGTACCATCAGAAAACTCAGTTTGCTTAGACTTTTTTACAAGTACATCATAATCTAGCTGCAAATTGCTGTTAGGTTTATATACTGAAGAAAACTTTGCCATCCCCAATTGATTGCGCTGGTCTGTGTTTTCATTAAAGCCTTGTGTAAAACCTTGATTAATGAATGTATTTAAAGAATTATTTACAAAGTTCGTTTTATTATCACTAAGTAAAGCGAAGCCACTTATATCTAGCTTCGGATTCACCGTATAGGTAAAATTTGCTGCTGCAAAGCCTGTCTCAATATCATTTGCACGATCATTTTGAGTGGTTAAAAAACCTAGACCTCCATCGCTTACATTAAAAGAAGTCCCTCCTCGCTGATTAAAATTTCTAAAACCACCTGTAAAGTTAAAGTAGTCTCTAAAGGTAAAAGGTACTTCTCCTGTGTTATTAAAATCTGATATAATATTAATACTCCCTTTGGGACTATAGTAGAACAATTTTGCTTTCCCTAGGTATCGAAACTTCTCACCATCTCCCGCACCTGCAGTGACTTCACCAAACCAAAAGTTCGTTTTTCCTTCTTTTAACTTTAGGTTAATCGCGACATTATCTTGATCATTTCCTAATCCTCTCATTTGAGAGACCTCATTGTAATTTTTAAGAACCTCAACTTTTTTTAGGGCATCTGCAGGAATGTTTTTTGTAGCAAGCTTCGTATCTCCGTCAAAGAAGTCTTTTCCTTCAATCATCACTTTTGAAACTACTTTCCCTTCTACCTCAATCTGGCCGTCATCATTAACCTCAACACCTGGAAGCTTTTTAAGCACATCACCTAATTTTTTTTCATTTCCATTTGTAAAGCTATCGGTGTTATAGACTATCGTATCACCTTTGATAGTCACTGGCATCTCATATACCAGCTCTACATTATCTAGTTGATTGGGATCTTCCTTGAGAGTGAAGTCCCGTGTGATGTCTTCTGAGTTTTCAGCGACTGCGATTTCTGTAATTTCAGACTTAAGACCTAGGAAACTCACTTTAAGGTCATACGTTATCCCCTTAGTAAGTTGCAGTCTATAGCGACCCTGCTGGTCTGTGATTCCGTAAGATTCTAATGTACCTTCTGCCTTATTTGTAGCAATAATATTTGCGAGTTCTAGGCCGTTTCCAATACTGTCTTTTACCACCCCACTCAATTCGATAGTTTGGGCATAGGTTATGATGGGCAATACGAGAAGTATTACCAAAATTAGTTGTGCTTTTTTCATTTTTTGGATTGGTCTTTTCAAAACAGCGCCTTTTCCTGGCGAGTTCTAAAATATGTTAGTGATTATGAAAATTGTATAGTATTAGAATATTTACGGTTACGCTTTCGCGAAAGCGATATTCATTTAAAACCTACGACCGCCTTGCTGGCCTCTACGATTGCCACCTCTAAAACGCTCTGCCATTTCTTTTGCCTTTTCTGTAACTATGGCGGTGTACTCCTCTCTTGATACTTCCTTTCCCTTTGAAGGAACATCTATAGTAATAGGCTCTTTAGGGTTGAGTACTACTTTTGTACATAGCATTGTGGTATTATTTGTACTAAGTTCAAGTATAAGACCTGGGAGACCTCCAAATTCGTCAGGGCCGTGACCTACGGGAATCATAGGAGTATACCAAGCTGTTATAGTCTCTGATGTAGGTTCCTCAATATCAATTTCCTCATCTTTACTGGCTGTAGCAGTAGAGTCTTTTTTCTTTTGAGCATCTCTTGCTACGCGTCCCATTCTACTCCACATATTAGCCTCAATAGGTCTTTGAGCAACTGCCTTAAATGCCGGATACTGGCCTATCATCTTGCTTTCTTTAGTAAGTTCCCACTTTAAGCTATTTACCGTGTCTTTTACTAAGAAAGTCTTCCCCATCATATTGTTTTCACGAGCATAGTCTTTAGTCTCCGTATTTTTATAAATTCCTCCTTGCGTAAAGCCACCGCCCCATCTCATCCCACCTTGACCAGGGGCTGCGAGTTGCTCCTCTTCTTTATAAAACGATTCTTGCGTATTGAAGGTGAGGGTATATTCTTTCTCTAGAAAGTTTTTCATACGCTCCATAATTTGTTTTTTACGCTGCTCCGTCATTTGCTCGCCCCCACGATTAAAACGTGACATATCAATAGTGGTCTTAGTCTGATAGGTTGCTATACCTTCTACTTTTTGAGCGGTTAATTGCGTAGTAACTAGAAGTACTACTCCTAGAAGCCATGGTAATCTTTTTATAATCATTGTGTACGATTTGCAAGTTTGACTCTCAAAGTAGCTTATAGTTTCACAGATGTTGTTATTTTAAGAAAATTTTAAGAGTTGAAACTTACCCCTTGGTTTGAATAGTCGTAAAAATTACTCCACCATTTTTACCTCTTTTACCACCGCGACGCTCTATCATCTCTTCCATTTTTGCTTTCTGGATCTTATTATATTCCTCTTGCGATATTTCTTTTCCTTTTTTAGGTCTAACGATTTTTACTTCTTCCCTCGGGTTTAATACCACTTTTGTACACATAAGAGAAAACTCACCATCAGTTACCTCAAGAATTAAACCTGGAAGTCCCCAATATTCATCTGGACCGTGTTCAACAGGTATATCTAAGGTATACCAAGCGGTTGTAGTTCTTGTTTTTGTAATAGAATCTACACGTGCTCCAGTCTCTTCGTCAAAAGACGACTCTTGATACTCCTGTATTATTTCTGCCTTAAAACACGTGTAGGTTCCTATATTTTTTACCTCTTTTTTAAGGATCCATTGCGG
>CAWUIT010000192.1:0-5577 GCA_963922345.1 uncultured Dokdonia sp.
AAGTGGGACCTCGTTAAAAAGGAGACCAACACGATGAAAGAGTTTGAAAAGCACATACGCCAGCAAATAGAACCCTTTACAGATGTACCTATTGTATTTATTTCTGTATTAGAAAAACAGCGTATTTTCAAAGCCATTGAAACGGCTGTAAAGGTGTACGAAAGTAAGACTAGACGTATTAAAACAAGTGAACTCAATGAGTTTTTCTTACCGCTAGTAGAGGCTTTCCCACCACCAGCCATTAAGGGGAAGTATGTGAAGATTAAATATTGCATGCAACTACCCACACCACAACCCCAATTTGCCTTGTTTTGTAATTTACCACAATACTTGAGAGAAGGTTACAGACGCTTTTTAGAAAATAAATTGCGCGCCGCTTATGATTTTTCGGGGATTCCTATTTCTATTTATTTTAGAAAAAAATAATGGCACGTGTAGCGTTAGACTCAATAAAATCTATTGGGATAACACACGGTCAAATTTTCTACTTGTTAAAAATTCAATAAACTGTGATTGATGCACAATCTTTGTCCTAAAAGATTGTTAAATTGATAACTCATCAATCAATCACATTTATGAATAAGAGATTATTATTCTTTATAGCGGGGCTTTTTCTTTTTTCCGCTTTTGCGAAAGCGCAAAACTTCTCAGTAACTGGTACTCTTACAGATAAAGACTCAAAACTTCCCTTAGAGGCTGCAACCGTTTTTCTAGAAACTGTAAAAGATAGTACGCTCATCACCTATACGATTACCAACCAAGATGGTTTTTTTGAACTAGAAGGGAGAGCACAAGTAAGAGATGCGAGAGTAAATATTTCATTTTTAGGGTATGAAAACCTAGAACGAACTATCGATTTAAGCAAAGGTACGATTGCGCTAGGCACTATAGGTATTGGTCTTTCTACCAACACACTTGGAGAAGTGGTTCTTAAGAGTAGAGCCCCAATTACGGTCAAAAAAGACACCTTAGAATTTAATGTATCTTCTTTTAAGACTAAAAAAGATGCAAATATTGAAGACCTTCTCAAAGAGTTGCCAGGCGTTGAGGTAGACGCCGATGGGAAAATACGAGTAAATGGTAAAGAGGTTAATAAAATCTTAGTGAATGGTAAACCCTTTTTTGGCGATGATCCTACAATTGCTACTCGTAACCTAACCAAAGAGATTGTAGAAAAAATACAGGTAGTAGAAACAAAAACAGATGATGAAGCTTTTGCTGGAGAAGATGGAGACCAGGAGAATAAAACCATAAACCTCACCATCTCCGAAGAAAAAAATAAAGGAGTTTTTGGGCGCGTTGCGGCTGGCGCTGGAACAGATGAGCGTTTTGAATATGCGGGTATTGTAAACTCATTTGATAATGATAGGCGTATAAGCGTACTCGCTGGCGGGAATAACATAAATTCGGCTGGTTTTAGCTTTGGTGAAATTCGTAAGATGTTTGGTGGAGGTAGGAGTATTTACGTAAGTGATAATGGGAGTTTTGGCATAGATGGGCGTCGTTTTGGAGGTGGTCAAGGCATTGTAAATAGTAGAAGTGTGGGGGCAAACTACACGGATGAGTATGCAGAGGGTTTTGATGCGAGTATGGATTACTTCTACTCTGCAGCAAACTCCTTTGATGAGACGCGAGTAGAACGTGAAAACATTTTACCCGATAGGCGTTTTTTTACAAATAGTGATTCTCGTAATGATTCAAACTCAGATAATCACGCTGTTAATGCAACCATTAATATTAAAAAAGACTCCACAATATTAGTTAATATAAGGCCTCAATTTTCTTATGCTACGAGTAGAACCCGCTTTAGACGTAGCGAGGAATCCCTAAGTGAAGAAGGTGACTTGATCAATCAAGCTTCAAATAACAATGCTGTAAGGGATGAGGGTAAG
Source organism: uncultured Dokdonia sp. (assembly GCA_963922345.1). Taxonomy (GTDB): domain Bacteria; phylum Bacteroidota; class Bacteroidia; order Flavobacteriales; family Flavobacteriaceae; genus Dokdonia. The sequence goes on from CAWUIT010000192.1 coordinate 1,893, forward strand.
AACTTTGAAAATACGCTAAGTGTTACAAAAAAGTGGGGTGATAAGGGATCTTATGTACGCGCTAGAATTCAAAATGAAATTAACCGTCAAGAGAGTGAAGACTTCATTGTATCCAATACAGAAATCTTTGGGGATGAACCAGCGGTGATTAATCGTAATCAATTTACAGATGGTGAGACTAAGCTCGACGGGATCAATTTAAACCTTACTTACCGAATCCCATTAATAGCAAAAAAGCTTTTTCTTGATGCAGATTTTGGATATCGAGATGACCGTAGGAGAAGGCGTAGAACCACTTTTGATTTTGACAATACTACACAGCAGTATACAACTATCAATCAAGAGCTCAGTACAGACTTTGAGGGGCGTAATATGCGCACTACACCAGAGCTGGGACTTAATTATAATAATGAGAAGCTCAACCTGAACTTTAGCGCAGGTTATGTATTTAGAACCCTAGAAAACGAGGACAACTTACGTCCAGAACTTACTAATAAACAAAATTTTGAGGCCCTTGAACTTAACACCTATATAAACTATAGGTTTAGTCCTAAGGCATCTATGTATGCTAGCATCAATAAGAGTAACAGGCCACCAGAAGTAACCCAGCTTAATCCTTTTGTAGATGTATCAGACCCATTGAACCTCGTAGTGGGAAATCCAGATCTTGCTCCTGCAAATGATTATAACTTTTACGCAGGCTTTAATAACTACGACTTTCAAAAAGGTGGTGGGTGGTACTTTAATACAAACGGTAATTTTACTAATGATGCTATTGTAAGGAGGACCACGATTGATCAAAATCTTGTGAGCACCACAACATATGCAAACGTAGATGGAAACTACAACCTAGGAGGTGGTGGCGGTTATAATAAGAATGTCAAAATTGACTCCATACGTAGTTTAAAATATGGAGGTGGTTTCTATGGAAACTTAAATCGTAATGTAAATTTTAACAATGATATTCAATACGCCAGTAAAACGCGTTCTATCTCACCGCGCGTAAATGTCACTTTCACGTGGAAAGATTTATTTGAGGTAAGACCTAGCTATAATGTCACATTCTCAAAAACACAGTTTGGTCTTGACATTTTTGAAGATCAAAATTTTACATCGCACAATATAAGTTTAGCTACAGCGCTGTTCGTACCAAAAAATTGGGAGTGGCGTAACGACATAAACTATAATTACAACCCTAACATCGCTTCAGACTTCCAGCGTAGTGCTCTTTTTTGGAACACTACTCTAGCCTATTCTTTTGCAAAAGAGCGCGCCACAGCAACACTCAAAGTGTATGATGTTTTAGATCAAAACACAAATGCACGACGTACGGCAAATGCAAACTTTATTCAAGATGTACAAAGCACCGTACTCGAACAGTATTTTATGCTAAGTTTGAGCTGGAAGTTTAATACATTAGGTAAAAAGGGAGAAACAGATAACGGAGGTGTCTTTTTCTTTTAACGCTTTCGCGAAAGCGTTATAAAAACCATTATAGAGAAAAGTCTTATTTTTCAAGTCTAAATAGTTGTATCTGCATGCGAGCACTAGTGATTTCTGGAGGAGGAAGTAAGGGCGCCTTTGGCGGCGGTGTTGCCCAGTTTTTAATGCAAGAAATGGGTAATGAATACGATCTTCTCGTAGGAACGTCAACGGGGAGTTTACTAGTACCTCACCTAGCTATCCAAAATATAGATCGTATTAAGAATATATACACCTCTGTAAATCAAAACGCTATTTTTAATGTTTGTCCATTTGTGATCAAAAAGGATAAGTGGGGAGAACAAACGATAGCAATAGACCACTGGAGTGTACTTCGCAATTTTATGAAGGGTTCAAAAACCTTTGGAGAGAGCAAAAAATTGCGCAAACTTATAGAGAAGACCTTTACAAGAGAAGACTATAAACAACTTAAGGAAAGTGGTAAGGAAGTGCTAGTCACTGTTTCAAACCTCTCGCTTCACAAAACGGAGTATAAATCAAGCAAAGAAGAGTCTTACGAAGATTTTTGTGATTGGGTCTGGATGTCCTGCAATTACATCCCCTTTATGAGTCTGGCAAGTAAAAACGGATGTGAATATGCAGATGGTGGTTTTGGTGCGCTTGTACCCATAAGAGAAGCGGTAGAGCGTGGCGCTACCGAAATTGATGTCATTATTCTAGAGACAGAGGTTACCTATTATAACAACTTACCTTCTACAAACGTGTTTTCTCTTCTAAGTAACCTGCACGGCTTTATGATGGATCGTATTGAAAAGCAAAATATAGCTATTGGAAAATACGCAGCCACTCAGAAGGAGGCCATTATCAACTTTTATTACACACCTACAGTACTCACAACAAACTCGCTCATTTTTAATAAGGAAAAAATGAAATTATGGTGGCAAAGTGGTTTTGACTATGCTAAATATAAAAATAGCGAGCTCAATGAGATTAAAGTAGAAGAGGACGATTAATTAATACTATCCTTTTTAGTTGTTTTTGGTTTCTTTTTTAAAAGACCGCCTAGGATACCTGTAGCAACATCCTTAATTACATTTTCATTAGTAGATTCAGGATTTGATTGTGGCGTTCCTGTGCTGGTACTGTCTTGTGTAGTTTGAGTATTGCCGCCTCCTAGCAGTCCACCTAGAACATCTCCAAGTTTATCTTCAACTTTATCTTTTGCACGTTGCTTCTGGATTTCGATAATTTGATTCGTTAGAGTAGTAGTAGCAGCTTTTAAATTGAGATTTACAGAAGGAGCCGCAAAACTACCAGATAGACCAACAGGTAAATCAATAGTTAGATTTTCTTTTTCTGCCTCTGTAAGCTTAGAAAGCAAGCCACTTACATCATTACCTAAATAGCGCGCTGGAACATCTAGATTGAGTGTATAATCCATCGTGTTTGAAAAGGTATGGCTACCACTTACATTTACAGTAATTCCTTCAATCTTGAAGTCAAAATGTTGAACTTGGACAGTCCCATCAGTAAAAGTAAGGTTTGTTGTAAGAGCATCTAGATTGAGGTTAGCTAAGTTTATAAAGTCTAATTTATTGTCTAAAACATTGAGAAGTGGCATTTGCTCAGGAGTGATATTTGCCGTAAGAATTTCGGCAAAAGCGTTTCCAGAGATCGTATTTAATATGGGGCTGAGGTTGTTGTCAAGTGAGCCTCTTAAGTTAACTTTAGTGTTAAGAGCACCTTGCAAGGCCTTTGCAATTGGGGCTAGTCCCTGCAACATTTCTAGCTCCTTAAATGACTGATCAATGTCAATACTATTTAGATCCAGCGTCATATCAAATGTAGGAGTGCCATTGCGAGTCGTCACATTTCCAGTGATACCTGCATTCCCACCAAAAATACCAGAATTTAATTGCGAGATAGTAGCCTCTTCATTTTCTATAGTTAATTGACCTTTTGTATTACTTAAAATTAAATTATCATAGATCACCTTATCTGCGTTAAAACTCAGCTGTGCATCTAGAAAATCTGGAATTTTCAGAACTTCTTCGGCAGTTTCAAGATTGCTAGAGGTGCCTGTAGAAACCGACTTTTCTTTTACAGAAAAATCATTCATATCAAATACCTTAGAAGTGATCACAAAGCGCCCTTTTAAATCTTCCTTAGACATCACAAATGGAATTAAATTTTCTATACTTCCAGTTGCATCAATATCGGTGCTTCCCGTGGTGGCTGTAAA
>CAWUIT010000193.1:0-5565 GCA_963922345.1 uncultured Dokdonia sp.
TGTAGATAATATTATAGTTTGGAACGATATTAGTAGTTCTAAGCTCAAACCAGGGATGAAAATGCAAGGCTCAAAATAAGAGCGCTATGAAAAAATACATACTGTTAGGTCTTTTTATATTGACTTCTACGCTTCAAGCGCAGCAAGTGGCGCTTGTACCCTATGATTTTGAAACGTTTCTAGCACAACCAGAGGCCTCGCGTGGTATAAAAAATCCAGTGTATGAGTATGTAATCGCAAATTATAAACCGCTTTCTGAGCCAGAAAGTACGCCATCTGATGCCCAACGTGATTGTGGGTTTACTCAAAAATTTGAGAATGGTATCCTATATGAAAAGCGCAATTGTGGTACTGCAGCAATCCCTAATGGAGAAGTAATTACGGTTACTAATGCAGATCCAGAGGCTATACTTGAGTGGATAGAAAGTCTCAATAAGATGTATGGAGATTTTGATCAGAACGTGTGGAATTTTGAACAAACTGAATATAGGCCTATGGACAACCTTCCTGGAGGCTTTTTTAATATAATTAAGAATGATGATTGCACAACAGTCCTAGTTATGTCTGGGTGCTAAGTCAATATAAAAAAATGATGATAAAGAAAATTTACTTTGTACTACTCGCAACCTTTATACTAACCTCTTGTACGCAAGGTGATGGTAAACGTATATTGAGTGAGTCTGTTGGCAACATTAATAATGTAAAAGTTGTCATCTCAAAAGAGCAATGGCAGGGCACTATAGGTGATGCTTTACGTGATATCCTGGCAGACCCAGTGTATGGATTACCTCGGGAGGAGCCTAAATTTTCTATAGATCAAATTCCTCCAGAAGCATTCAGCGACTTCTTACTTAAAAATAGAATTTATGTACAAATCAAAGCGGCAGATAGTGCTACTGTCACCGTTGTAAAAGACAAGTACGCTAGACCTCAAACCGGTGTTATTATAACAGGAAGCAGTCAGACAGAAATTGCAAACCTCATTATCGATAATGAAGAGATGATTGTTAGAGCTCTCAAAGATCAAGAGCTTATTGCAAACCAAAGACGTATTAAAAAAGCGCTAAAGAGTACAGACTCACTGCAAAAAACCTTTGGCGTACGGGTTAACTTTCCTACAGCCTATAGATATGCAGAGCAGAGACCCGATTTTTTCTGGATGCGTAAGGATTTAAAACGCAGCGGTAACATGAATATTACAGTCTACGAAGTTCCGCTTAAAGCGATTGACAAAGACACACTTACAATAAAAAATATCATCCGTATGCGAGACTCCATTGGCGGTAAAAAAATCCCTGTCGATGATGGTCGTTTTATTACAGAAAGGGCCTTCTCGCCCTATCTTCAAGAAACAGAGATTGATGGTAAGTTTGCTTATGAGACTAAAGGAACTTGGGAAGTAGATGGTCGCTATATGGCTGGCCCTTTTGTTAACTATGCCGTAAGAGATGAAGAAAATGATCGCTACTTAATTCTTGAGGGCTTTATATTCTCTCCATCACAAGATCAACGTGATAATATGTTTGAGCTAGAAAGTATTTTAAAGAGCGCTAGATTGAAATAATCTCTTAAGTGCGCTTTCGCGAAAATTAAAAAACCGCATAACTCATCGAGCTATGCGGTTTTTATAATTATATAAATGGGAAATTATTTCTTTTCCTCAATCATTTCATCGTCCTCATCCTTAGATGCTTTTTTAAACTCTTTGATACCGCCTCCTAGACCGCGCATCATTTCAGGGATTTTTTTACCTCCAAAAAGTAGTAAAATCGCTAATACAATAAGTCCTATCTGCCAAGGGCCTACCATTCCTAAAAGTATACTTAACATGTTCATCATCTTCTGTTTTAGAGAAACAAAGATAATAAGAAAACAAACATACGAGCGTTAAAGTGTCAAAAAGGACGTTATACAAATGATCAATAGCGTCTTACAGTCAGAAAATTAACTAAAACCTATAGTTTTTCGAGTTTTAAATGACAATACGAATAAGAGTTTGAGGAGCATTTCTTTTTTCGCGAAAGCGTAACACATTCTTATAATCCACTTCTAAAAAAGTATATTTGTTTTCAAATGGCAGCAAAAAAAGAGAAGAAAAAAAAGATTGCAAAAAAGCTACTGCACAAGTATCGCTTAGTGATCCTCAATGAAGATACTTTTGAGGAGCGTATCTCATTTAAACTTACCCGTCTCAATGTATTTATCCTCGTAGGCATATCGGCTATTGTGCTTATTGCATTGACCACGCTGCTCATTGCATTTACGCCATTGCGAGAGTATATTCCTGGATATTCTAGTACGCGATTAAAGCGTAATGCGACTTTACTCGTTGCAAAGACAGACTCGCTAGAAAATGCCATTAGAGTAAATGAGCAATATTACTCTTCTATACGACGCGTGCTTAGTGGTGATGTAGAGGCCTTAGAATTTGATCGAGACTCTATACGAGACGCCGTTTTTAATGATGAAGAGATTACAGTCGCACCTAGCAGAGAAGATAGCCTTTTAAGACAGACCGTCGCTCAAGAAGACAAATACAATGTGTTTGATAAAGCTATTGAGGACACAGACTTTACATTATTTCCTCCAGTAAAAGGTACTATCTCTTCTAATTATGATGTGAGTAAAAAGCACTTTGCAGTAGATATTGTAACAGAGAAAAATGCGCCTGTAAAAGCAGCAGCAGATGGTACTGTGATCTTTGCAGAATGGACAGCAGAGACAGGCCACGTTATCATTATTGAACATCCTAAAAACTTAATTACGGTATATAAGCATAACGCCTCTCTTAATAAAGCCCAAGGCTCCCTGGTGCAAGCAGGTGAAGTCATAGCCATTGTGGGGAATACAGGCGAGCTCAGTACAGGACCTCACTTACATTTTGAACTTTGGAGTAATGGGTATCCTGTAAACCCGGTAAATTTTATAGACTTTAACTGATGTCACTAAAATCATTTGGCGCCAAACTTTTTGCAGCCCAGATCCATAGGAAAATTAAAAAATGGGCAAACGAGCCTATTAAAACGCAAGACCGTGTTTTTAAAAATCTTATTGATGCGGCCCAGTTTACCGCTTTTGGTAACGATCACCACTTTGATGAAATTAAAACGCACGAGGACTTTATAAAAAACGTTCCCGTAAGAGATTATGAAGGTTTACGAGCGTATGTAGATAGAGTAGTAGCTGGCGAGGAAGATGTCCTCTGGCCAGGGAAACCCTTGTATTTTGCAAAAACGTCTGGTACTACATCTGGAGTAAAGTATATTCCACTCACTAAGGATAGTATGAAAACGCATCCTGACAGTGCGCGCAATGCGATATTATCTTATATCGCAGAGACAGGCAATACAGACTTTGTAGATGGGAACATGATTTTCTTACAAGGAAGTCCAGAGATGACCGAAAAAAACGGCATTAAACTAGGCAGATTATCAGGTATTGTTGCGCACTACGTACCTAATTACCTTCAAAAAAATAGGCTCCCTAGCTTTGAAACTAACTGTATAGAAGACTGGGAAACAAAAGTAGATGCTATTGTAGAAGAAACTATTGACAAGAATATGACGCTCATAGGGGGCATCCCTCCCTGGGTACAGATGTATTACGAGCGACTTATCAAGAAAAGTGGCAAGCCTGTAGGAGAGCTTTTTAAAAACTACCAACTCTTTGTTTATGGGGGAGTAAATTATGAGCCCTACCGCCGTAAACTGGAAGACCTCATAGGGCGTCGTGTAGATAGTATCGAGTTGTATCCGGCAAGTGAGGGCTTTTTTGCATTTCAAGATACACAGACAGAAAAGGGAATGCTACTCCAGTTAGATAATGGGATTTTTTACGAATTTATAAAGGCATCAGAATTTTATGATGAGAACCCTAAGCGCATCACTCTTAAAGATGTTGAGCTTGATGTAAATTACGTTATGATCATTTCTACTACTGCCGGTCTTTGGGCTTATAACATCGGGGATACGGTTATCTTTACCAGCCTTAAGCCCTATCGCATAATGGTTTCTGGGCGTATTAAGCATTTTATTTCGGCATTTGGGGAGCACGTGATTGGTAAGGAAGTAGAGCAAGCTATGCTAGAAGCATCTAAGGGTACAGACATTAAAGTAACAGAGTTTACAGTGGCCCCTCAAGTAGCACCAGAGAGTGGATTGCCTTATCACGAGTGGTTTATCGAGTTTCAAGAGGGAGGGACTGGAGATATAAACGCTTTCGCGAAAGCGCTAGACCAATCCCTACAAGCTCAAAATTCTTATTACTATGATCTTATTGAAGGAAAAGTACTGCAACCACTTAAAATTTCTAAAGTAGTAAAAGATGGTTTTAATGAGTATATGAAATCGCAAGGGAAACTGGGCGGTCAAAATAAAATACCCAGACTCTCAAACGACCGAAAAATTGCAGAAGCTTTATCGCTGAAATAGCATAAGCTAAAACAAATCGCGGCATTGCAATCTATGTCACCGCTTCAATAACGATTTAAGTACCTTTGCACCCTACTATGAGTATACATAAAAAACAAGGGCGCACCAGAGCGCAAGAGAGCAGTAGCGCCATAGAGCGCATGTACATAACGATGAGACACCTCTTTAATCGTGGGTTTTACAAACCTATGGGTGTTTCGGGTGAGACTTTAAGAGAAGCTTTACTAATACTACGTCCCGAAATATACGGTACTATTGCTGAGGAGAAGGTAGAGCTTGATGGTTTACTGTACGTTATAGACCGCCTACCCGAAGGAATAGAAGAGTGTCGTTATATAAACCTTACCAGCGACGAAGGTTATAAAAACAGTCATTTTGAACCCATTGTTCCGTCCAAACGCCGCCGTAATTGCTACCGCATAGATGAGGAACAGATGAATATCGAAATCACACGTGGTAGATCTGAGATCTATGATATCCTGACGCACCTTACTTTTCTCTTTATAGAATCACATAAGATTATGAAGCGTGTGCTTATAAATGACGAGGGGTCTGTTGTAAGAGATTGGGAAAAACTAGAGAAAGCAGTTCTGGAAAAAGATGAGCTAGACCAGAAAAGTTGGGAGATTGCTATGACGCACACAGCAAATATGCTGGGAAGAACGTATGCTGAGGTGAGTAAAATTGCCCCGCTCTTTAATACGCTCACAAGCAACAAACGATTTTTACAAATTATCTATTGGCTAGGTAAGTTAGCCATCGCCGAAGTTTTAAATGAAAAGAAACGCACAGTAACTTTTTCTCCAGTGCTTAGAGAGCGTCTTGGTCACCATATACATGGTGAGATTTGGGCAAATGATATCAAAGCGACCCTTAAAAAACACGGCCTCATTAATAGACCACTTCACATTATAAGTGCAAATATGCACTCAGTAATGAATACACTTTATACACCTCTAGCCCTTAAAACAGAGTTACGTAAAAAGTCTAAACTGGAAGTATATGAGATGCTAAGTAACAGTGGTAATGGTAACCTACGTACTAAAGTAGAAAAAGTTGCGTTACAAAACGGTATGATATATCTCCCAGATGAAAGTGGGACTAATATCAATGTTCAGATTTTTGATATGTGCAA
>CAWUIT010000194.1:0-5563 GCA_963922345.1 uncultured Dokdonia sp.
GAAAATAAAGATAATGAGATTGTATCTATACCAGGACTTAGAGGTCGAGAACCTAAAGAAATAACGCTCAAAAATCTTTCAAAAATTATTCACGCTCGAGTCGTAGAGATCGTTGAGCAAGTATACCTTGAGATCAAGAATTACGGTCACGAAGAACAAAAGAAAAAGCTCATCGCGGGTATTGTATTAACAGGTGGTGGTAGCCAGCTCAAACATCTAAAACAGCTTGTAGAATATATTACAGGAATGGATACTCGTATAGGTTATCCCAATGAGCACCTGGCAGGTGATAGCGACGCAGAGACCACAAGCCCACTTTATGCAACTGCAGTTGGGCTAGTAATGAACAGTCTAGAACACGGTCTGTATAATAGTAAACTTGATCCTGAGGAAGAAATTATAGCAAAAGAAGAAGACGTTTTTACAGATACTATAAACGAGGTACAGGAGACAGATATAGAGGCTAGACCTAAGAAGCCACAGGCTCCTAAGCGCAGCATCTTTGATCGTTGGGCAGATAAGTTTAAGGACTTTCTAGACAACGCAGAGTAATAGAACAGTAATAGATTAAAATAGAATAAAGTAGTATCTCTTTTGAAAGAGATAATATAATAAAATAGTAAGGGCAAAATTAATATATATGAGTACGACAGAATTTGATAATATTACGTTTGATCTACCTAAAAACCAGAGCCACGTGATAAAAGTGATAGGCGTAGGTGGGGGCGGTAGTAATGCAATAAACCATATGTTCCAGCAGGGAATTAATGGTGTTGATTTTGTAATCTGCAACACAGATGCACAAGCTCTAGAAAATAGTACAGTGCCTATAAAAATACAACTGGGCGTAGGTCTAACAGAAGGTCTGGGAGCAGGAGCAAATCCAGAAGTGGGAGAGCAAGCTGCCATTGAAAGTGAGATGGATATCAAGCAAATGTTGGGTACTAATACCAAGATGATATTCATAACTGCTGGTATGGGTGGTGGTACTGGTACTGGAGCCGCACCAGTTATTGCAAAAATGGCTAGAGAATTAGATATCCTTGTCGTAGGTATCGTAACAATCCCTTTCCAGTTTGAAGGTAAAATGCGTAATGAGCAAGCTCAAAAAGGAGTCGATAGATTGCGTGCTCAAGTAGACTCGCTTATCGTCATTAATAATAACAAATTACGTGAAGTTTATGGAAACCTTGGTTTCAAAGCTGGTTTTAGCAAAGCAGATGAGGTTCTTGCCACTGCATCAAGGGGTATTGCAGAAGTAATTACACATCACTATACTCAAAACATTGACCTTAGAGATGCAAAAACGGTTTTAAGTAAATCTGGAACTGCCATTATGGGAAGTGCTACAGCTAGTGGTACAAGCCGTGCAAATGAGGCAATTTCAAAAGCATTAGACTCGCCATTGCTTAATGACAATAAGATTACTGGCGCAAAAAACGTGCTGCTACTTATCGTCTCTGGAGGAGATGAGATCACTATTGATGAGATAGGTGAGATCAATGATCACATTCAAGCAGAGGCCGGTCATAGTGCAAATATCATTATGGGAGTAGGTGAAGATGACTCGCTAGGTGATGCTATATCTGTTACCATTATAGCTACAGGCTTTAATGCAGAGCAGCAAAATGAGATTGTTAATGTAGAAACTAAAAAGATAATACATACCCTAGAAGAGGAGCAAAAAGCACAACAAGATTTAATGCCTGATGCTACAGTAGAGATTCCCCCAGCTCCTCCTATTCAGCCACAGGTACCTCCAGTACCAGAAAAGATAGTTCACACGCTTGATCTAGATGAAATTGAAGAAGATCAAAAACAGCGTAACGCTTTCGCGAAAGCGCCTATCAAAGAAGTTATAGAACCCGCCTCTCAAAACCCTGTTTCCAATGACAAAACACCATCATCACAGGGTACATTATCAAATCAGTATGAGATGGACATCGTACCTACCACAGATATTTTAAAGAATATACAGGTTACTTATGATGAGGTTCTAGCGCAAAACGAGAATGACTTTGAGATTATTGATACAACGGCGCGTCAAGAAAAGGTGACTAATACCGAGGAGTCAGAAACTAGTGGAATGCTATTTTTTGATATGCCTCTTAATACAACATCAGAAACAGAAACAAGTACAGAAGAGACAGTAGAGAGTGCAGAATCGCCAGTACTGTTTACATTAGATGACACAACGGCTTCAATTGAAGTGAATGAGCCAGTGGAAATTATCCCTGTAACAGAGCACGCAAATGGTGGTGAAACGCGCTATAGTCTTGAAGACTATATGGAGCTAGAAGATTCACTATCTAACGCTACAGAAAAAAATACAGAAAGTGGTGATGAAACCATTGTCTTTGAAACTAAAACAGTAGCGCCAAAACAGCAAGATGAGATTGATGAAGATGAAGTGGACCCGTTAAATAGTCCAATTTCAAAACTCCTTATCGATCGAGCTTCTGAGCGCAAGCGCAAGATGAAAGAGTTTAATTACAAATTTAGAAACAATCAATCGCGCATTGAAGAGATAGAAAAACAACCTGCTTACAAGCGTATGGGCATCGATCTAGAAGATAGTCCTAAAAAAGATGGTAATCTATCTAGAACATCTTTATCTACAGATGAGAATGATGAGATCCAGCTGCGTAGCAACAACTCTTTCCTACATGATAATGTAGATTAATGCATTACACTTAGAGTTTAAGTAAACCTGATAATCTTCCCCAAGATTATTGGGTTTCTTTTTTTACGCGACTAAAAGAGCGAGATTTTTTATCAATTCTCGTATCTTTATAACTACTTTAAATATGAATTGTACGCTTTCGCGAAAGCAAAAAATATACACCTATGAGCTTATCTACAAAAGTAATGACTGCAATGAAAGAAGCAATGAAAGCTAAAGATCAGAATGCTTTAACCTCCTTGCGAGCAATCAAGTCTGCAATACTTTTGGCTCAAACAGAAAGCGGTGCAAAGCAAGATCTCACTGAAGCTCAGGAGCTCAAATTACTACAAAAACAAGTGAAGCAGCGTCGTGATAGCGCTGCCATATTTACAGAGCAAGGACGCCCAGATCTTGCTGAACCAGAGCTTGCTCAGGCAGCCGTTATTGCTAAGTTTTTACCAGAGCAAATGAGTGAAGAGGACATCGCAAAAGTGATTGATATGATCATTACAGACACTGGTGCTGTAGGGATGAAAGATATGGGTAAGGTAATGAGCCACGCAAATGCAAAGCTTGCAGGCAAGGCAGATGGTAAAACTATAAGTACATTGGTTAAAGCGCGACTTTCCTAATAAATAAGGCATACATTTTAAATCAAAATCGCATCAAACCCTACCTTTGATGTGTGATTTCTAGCGTTTTATCGAAATCAATCTCCTACGATGGTTACCAAAGGATAACTTCACTATTATTATAGTCCCTAAGAGACTCAAGAAGTCTTAAAACATACCCCCTTTATACTAATAATCAACTTTTAAACCCCAAGGTTATGAGAGGATATAAGAGGTGCGTTATACTTTTAATAGTGCTATTAACTTCCATAAGTAGCATTCAAGCACAGGAGACTAAACTTGCACGAGCAAATAAGAAATTTAATCAACTAGCCTATATAGATGCTATTGAAATATATAAAGATCTTGTTGCAGAGGGCTTTAGCTCCTATACTGTTTATAACAAGATTGCAGAGGCCTATTATTATAATGGTAAATATGCGCAAGCAGAGGAGTGGTACAGAAAGCTCACAGAACGCTACCCAGATTCCTTAAGTGATGAGCACTATTTTAAGTACTCACAAACACTTAGATCCATTAAGGAATATGATAGAGCAGATGATATGATGCAAATTTTTGTCGCGCGCAGTGGTAACGATTTTAGGGCACAATTATTTAAAGAAAATCCAGACTATGTAAAAGTAGAAGGATATCGCGAGAGTTATTATACAGTGCGTATGATACGAGAGATGAACTCTCGATACTCAGACTTTGGTCCTGCATATTATGAGAAGAGTATTGTTTTTGCTTCTTCTAGAGATTCTGGAAGTTTTGTGCAGCGCATTCATACTTGGAATAATCAACCCTTTTTAGATTTATATATATCAGCGCAGCGAGATGATGGTCAAATGTCGCAACCTAAAAGATTTCATAAGAAGGTAAATTCAATCTTTCATGAGAGTACACCCGCCTTTACATCAGATGGAGAGACTATGTATTTTACACGAAATAATTTTACCGATGGGAAAACAGGTACATCTGTTACAGGAATTAATAAACTCAAACTTTATAAATCTACCTTACTAGATGCTGAGTCTTGGAGATGGTCCGAAGCTATAGAGTTACCTTTCAATATGGAGGATTATGCAACGGCTCATCCAGCATTGAGCCCGGATGGGAAACGTCTTTATTTTTCATCAGACAGGCCAGGAAGTATTGGTCTATCAGATATTTGGGTAGTTACCATAAAGGACGACGGAAGCTATAGCGAGCCAGAAAATCTCGGAAAACCTATTAATACAGAGGGGCGCGATGCGTTCCCCTTTGTGAGTGATTCTGGAAATCTATATTATGCCTCTGATGGATACCCGGGACTAGGAGGTCTCGATATTTATGTGACAAATCCCACTTCAGAAGAGATAACGGTTACGCCAGTGGGAGAACCTATAAATAGTTCGAGTGATGACTTTGCATTTATTGTAAATGATAGTTTAAAATCTGGTTACTTTTCATCAAGTCGTAATCAAGGGATGGGAAGTGATGATATCTATAGATTTAAACAGAAAGAAAAAGAATTACCCTCCTGTGATGTAGCCACCCTTGGATTTGTTACTAACGCATTTACAAAACAGCCCATCTCAAATGTAAAGGTACAGCTGCTTGATATGAACAATGAGGTATTAAAAACCGCCTTATCAAATTCTCGAGGTCTATATCGATTAGATATTGACTGCGCAAGTACCTACATTATTCGTGCAAGCGCACCCCACTATTACTCAAAAGAGATTTTTGTTACTACACCAGAGACCCCTCAAAGTATGCAAAAGGATATAGAACTTGAGCTACGCTTAACAGAAGTAGGAGTGGGCGATGATCTTGCCAAATTGTTAGGACTAAACCCCATTTATTTTGATTATGATCAATCATATATACGCCCTGATGCAGCGGTAGAGTTAACTAAAGTAATTTCTGCTATGCGACAAGTCCCAGAAATGGTAATAGACGTGCGATCCCACACAGATAGTCGTGGTGATGATGATTATAATCTTGCACTTTCAGAGAGAAGAGCACAGTCTACAGTTGCTTATATCGTGTCTAAAGGGATAGATGCTAGTCGGATTACAGGACAAGGATATGGTGAGCTACAGCTTGTTAATAAATGTGTAAATGGAATGGATTGCACACAAGAAGAGCACCAGTTAAATCGAAGATCAGAATTTATTGTTGTTAATCAGTAAAGAATTACATTTGCGCTTTCGCGAAAGCAAAAAAAGGCCTCGTAGTTCAACTGGATAGAATATCAGATTTCGGCTCTGAGGGTTGGGGGTTCGAATCCCTTCGAGGTCAC
>CAWUIT010000195.1:0-5550 GCA_963922345.1 uncultured Dokdonia sp.
GACCTCCAAAAGATCCATTACTAGAAGCACTAGGCTCTAGACGGTAAAAATCTGCAGCAGATCTTGAAATCGTAGGTAATGCCTTAAGCTGGCGCTCTCCTACATTTGTAGCAGATCCCGTACGTCCATCACTAAAAGTGTTGTTTCGGCTACCTGTAATTACAACTTCTTCAAGAGCATTACTATCTTCAGATAGTGTTACCTCTACGTTATAAGTTTCTCCTAAGTTAAGAGTCACTCCAGTGTATTCTTGTGTTTGAAAACCTACATAACTTACCGTTATTGTATAAGGCCCTCCCACACGTAAATTAAAAAGATTAAAACGACCGTCAAAGTTTGTGATCGCTCCATACGTAGTACCAGTAGGTGTGTGTACCGCTACCACATTTGCACCAGGAAGCGTTTGCTCACCCGCGTTTACAACTCCAGAGATAGCAGAAGTAGTTGTCTGTGCGCCTACAGCAACTGCCATTAGAAGTGTTACTAAAAATAAAAGTTTTTTGAACATAAGATTTTTATAAAATAATTTTGCGCGAAATTAAGAATGAGTTATCAATTACTTAACATTGCAGTGCTTTTATTTTCACATTTAATTAACAATTGTAAATATGTTATCAATGTGAATTATGCTTTCGCGAAAGCGTAATAAAACCACACAAAACTTATCACATAGACACTAAAGCAAATGAATATTTGAGTACTTAGAATACTACCCGCATTGAAAGAAAGTTTTACCTTTATACCCTATGATAAGTCATCAAAAAAATCAGCAGCAAATTCTGTCAAAGTTAGGAATCTCATCACTTAACGAGATGCAAGAGGCCGCACAACTGGCCATACACTCTGCAAAAGAGATTATATTACTATCTCCAACGGGAACAGGAAAAACCTTGGCATTTTTACTGCCAGTGATTGCAGAGCTTAATCCAGAATCAGAAGAGGTACAACTACTCATAATAGTACCCTCGAGAGAGCTTGCTATTCAAATAGAGAATGTTGCTAGAGAAATGGGAACTGGCTATAAAATTCACGCTGCTTATGGAGGACAAAGTTTTAATACAGATAGGCAAGCCCTCAAGCACCGTCCTGCTATTTTAATAGGTACTCCAGGTAGACTTGCCGATCACCTACGAAGAGAAACATTTGCCACCGAAGAGATTACAACATTAGTTCTTGATGAATTTGACAAATCACTTGAAATTGGTTTTGAGGGTGAAATGACAGAAATAGTAAGTTACCTACCTGCATTACAAAAAAAAGTGCTCACCTCTGCAACGCAAGGTGTAGCTATACCAACATTTGTAGGGTTAACCTCTCCCGTAGAAGTTAATTATTTACACGAAGGTGTTTCAAGTTTGGAAATTAAAGCCATTGTTTCTCCAGAAAAAGACAAACTTAGCACGCTTGTCAAAGCTTTATGTCATCTTGGTAATCAACCAGGTATTATCTTCTGCAACTTTAAAGATACCATCTCTAGGATAAGTGATTATCTGAAAGATCACGGTATCGCACACGGCACTTTTTATGGGGGAATGGAGCAGCGCGAGCGTGAGTTATCACTACTCAAGTTTAGAAATGGTACTCACCAATTATTACTTGCTACAGACCTTGCTGCTCGCGGTATCGATGTACCAGAAATAAAATTTATAATACATTACCACCTCCCTATTCACCCAGAAGAGTTTACACATCGTAATGGTCGTACAGCCCGTATGCAGTCTGAAGGTACAGCATATGTACTTCACTGGCGCAATGAGAAGTTACCGGATTTTATGCCGCATATGGATGAAGAATACTTACACGATAGAGAGATACCAGAAGGATCACAATGGACTACCCTCGAACTCTCTGGAGGCCGAAAAGATAAAATCTCTAAAGGTGATATAGCTGGATTTTTCTTTAAAGAAGGAAATGCACAGCGCGAGCAGCTAGGGACCATTGAGGTAAAAAACACACAATCTTTTGTAGCGGTACATAAAAGTGCTGCTCAATCTTTTATAGAAAAGCTAGATAACAAACGTCTTAAAAAAGCAAAATTGAGAATACGACTAGCCTAGTTGTATTCTCAATTTTATTTTTATTGTTGGTATAAGTAATTGTATAATTACTTAACCTCAACAAAACGCTCAAACCACTTATAGAGATCTCCCTTAGTGATAACAGCACCTTCAGAAATAAGTTTAAATTTATCTGCATTTCTATCTGAGCCGTACTCCTTACTAGCGCTCATAAAAACAACATTCTCATCTCCAAGATTGTTTTGAAGCCAGGTATATCCCTCTTTTGTGGTAATGTCAACGTCTTCTTTGTTAATCTTTATAGCGATCAAAGCCATATCATTCTCTCTTAAGAAAAATAAATGCATTTGATTAGGTGAGATATGCTCAAGATATTGCGCTTTAGACAACACGCCTTCCCAAACAAGATCTGAAAAGATATCAATTTCTTCTTCTGCTACGTGAGGCTTTGTTTCTTTAATTTGCTTCCACTCTTCGCCTGTGATAGACTGTGTGGCTAAGAAGTTTATAAATTCTGGATGTAATTCTTCTAGTTGCTCCTTAGTAAGTCTTGCGTATTTCATTCTTTTATACGTTTTTGAGTTGTTATTCTCAATTGCTCTGTTGTTGCTACGCTTTCGCGAAAGCGTAAAAAATAAAAACCGCCCTTATAAAGATAAGGGCGGTTTATAAATATCAATAATTGACCTAGTTTTCTGCCACTACGTCAAATGGAAGCGTTACGATCACATCTCTGTGAAAACGAATAGTCGCCTCGTAATTACCTAAACGTTTTACAACGTTACCAGCAATTGAAATGTACTTCTTGTCTACTTCTACACCTTCTTTTGCAATGTAATCTGCTACATCGGCATTAGTTACAGATCCAAATAATTTATCTCCATCACCAGTCTTTGCAGTAATCTTAACTTCCATTCCGTTAAGTTTATCTGCTTGCTTCTGTGCATCATCAACAACTTTTTGCTCTTTGTGAGCACGTTGTTTCAAATTTTCGGCAAGTACCTTTTTAGCACTTGGTGTTGCAAGTACGGCGTGGCCATTAGGGATAAGGTAATTTCTACCATATCCATTTTTTACTTCTACGATATCGTCTACAAATCCTAGATTCTCAACGTCCTTCTTTAATATAAGTTCCATAAGTTATCTAGCTTCTATTTATATAAATCTGTTACATAAGGCATCAATGCTAGGTGACGTGCACGCTTAACAGCGACAGACACTTTACGTTGATACTTTAAAGATGTTCCAGTAAGGCGGCGTGGTAATAACTTACCCTGCTCATTTACAAATCCAGCTAACCAATCTGCATCCTTATAGTCTACATACTTGATTCCAGACTTCTTAAAACGACAGTATTTCTTTGCCTTGTTTGTTTCAATATTAAGAGGCGTAAGATATCTGATATCTCCGTCCTTTTTACCTTTTGCTTGTTGTTGTAAAGTTGCCATAGGTTACGATTTTTGCTTTTTTAGTTTTTCACGTCTTCTTTCAGCCCACGAGATTGCGTGCTTGTCCATAGACACAGTAAGGTAACGCATCACGCGCTCATCACGTCTAAATGCTAGTTCGTAATCATTGATAGCTTGTCCATCAACAGTAAATTCAAGTAGGTGGTAAAATCCACTTTTCTTGTTTTGAATAGGATATGCAAGCTTTTTTAAGCCCCAATCCTCTTTACTAATCATCTTAGCACCCTTCTCTTCAAGAAAGTCAGTGTACTTTTTTACTGTTTCCTTTATCTGATCATCAGATAAAACGGGATTCAAGATGAAAACAGTTTCGTAATGGTTCATATAATATGAGTTAAATTAAAAATGAGTGCAAAAGTAACCATTCTCTTTTGATATTCAAATAATAGCCCTGTAAATAATGTTAGAAATCTTTAATTTATGATATAAGATCGCTTACTAACGCTTTTGCGAAAGCGTACGCTTTAAAATTATAAGTATAATAAGCTATACTGTATTGATTTTTAGATAATTTAAATCTGAATAAGGGTTTTGATTCAGAGATTACGTAATCTATTTTCATAGAACCTAGTACAGATCATCCTTATAAATGTGACCACTACCGATAATTTTTAAAATACAGCGAAAATTAACTTTCAAACCCAAGGAATTCTTCGACCAATAACATAAATATCCGATGAAAGTCACATTTTTGTTGTTTAATCGGACTTTTTTACCTAATATTGACACACTTAACCTAATTTAATACATTATACTGTGGAAGGAGTACTACTAGACTGCGCAGTTGTAGACGATTCAAGTTTACAGCGTCTGGCCATCGTCAAAATGATCAATGATCACCCAAACCTACGACTGGTCGCCGAATACAACAATGCCATAGAAACCAAAAATGGTCTTATTGAAACTAAGGTAGATCTTATCTTTTTAGATATAGAAATGCCCATACTCTCTGGGTTTGACCTTTTAGATGATTTAATACACAAACCACAAATTATCTTTGTTACAGGTAAAACAAAATATGCCTATAAAGCATTTAACTATAATGCCATAGACTATTTGCGTAAACCACTTACAAAAGATCGTTTTACAAACGCAGTTTACAAGGCACTAAGCTTACACAAGCTTAAGACAGAAGGAGCTGTAGAAGATGATGACTACATCTTTGTAAAAAGTAATTTAAAGAAAAAGAAAGTGATGCTTAACGAGCTTAAGTATATAACTGCCCTAGGTGATTATGTAAAGCTTGTCACTGTGCACGATCCTATCGTTGTACTCGCTACGATGAAGTCTTTTGTAGCACAGCTACCACCAGAGCGTTTTATGAGGATACACAAGTCTTATATTATCAACATTGATAAGGTAGATAAGTATAACAGTAGAAATATTGAGATAGATGGTGAAAAAATCCCATTATCAAGACACAAGAAAACTCAACTTATTGATGCACTAAGCGCTTAATAGTTGACATTTTTAAAAATTAAGAACCCTGCTTGTTGCAGGGTTTTTTATTGAATTACTTTGAAAAATCACAAGAGTGATAAGTTTGAACCACGGGATAATAATGCTACTTATATCTTAATAGCAATCTACATCTATTACTAGTCGTACACTTCTATAGGGAGAGATTGCATTAAAGCTTGTGACCACTCTTTTAATAGCTTTTTTTGTTTCGGAGAGATTTTGACGCCTGTGTATTTTAACTAAGATATTGCGCCTGTATTGATTACGTATTCTGGCAACAGATGGTGTCTCTGGACCCAATACAGCGTCTGCTCCTAAAGTTTGATGTAAAGCTTTAGCTAGCCATATGCTAGAATCCTCAATTTTTTGATAATCTCGGTGTTTTAAGGTAATTCTAATTAATCTGTAAAATGGAGGGTATTTAAAACTACGACGTTCCTCTACTTGCTCTCCGTACATATCATCATATTTATTTGCGCTTACTTGTTGCAATATTTGATGATACGGGTTATACGTTTGTACAAGTACCTTACCCTGTTTTTCTGTACGGCCTGCTCTACCCGAGACTTGAGCATTTAATTGGTAACTACGCTCGTGTGCTC
>CAWUIT010000196.1:0-5513 GCA_963922345.1 uncultured Dokdonia sp.
GTCTGGTTATGGGAGTAAATAACTTGATAGACATATTTGACACAAGTTATTATCGCCATTTAAGTGGTGGTATTCTAGAAGCTTTTGGAAAACTTTTCTTCAAAGATTTAAAGGTGTTTCTATATCCAATGAAGGACCCAAAAACTGGTGAATACACCACCAGCGAAAATCTCAAAGTCCATCCTAGAATGAAAGAATTGTACAAATTCTTTAAACTAAATGGTAAAGTACTAGATATTGAAAATTATGACCCTGCCATCACAGATATTTATTCTAGAGAAGTGCTACGTATGATCGCAGAGGGAGAAAATGGATGGGAAGAGATGCTACCAGAAGGTGTAGCAGAGCTTATAAAGTCTCGTAACTTATTTGGATATCAACCTACTGCTCTCATTGAAGCAGAAAATTAATAAAATGATGGGCTAAACTATTTCATTAAGATTTAGACCTATAAAATTAAAGAGGTGCAATAATGATATTGCACCTCTTCTTTTTTATCTAATTAATCAAGCAGCTGTGCTGCGTGATCTTTTGTTTTTACTTTATTTATTACTTCTGTTACTACGCCTTCTTCATCAACCTTAAATGTCATACGGTGTATACCATCGTATTCCTTTCCCATAAACTTCTTAGGCCCCCAAACTCCAAAGGCATTAATCACCTCTTTGTCTTCATCTGCAAGTAAGGGAAAAGGGAAATCATATTTAGTTGCAAAATTTTTCTGTCGTTTTTCAGAGTCTGCACTAACGCCCAATAAATGATATCCTTGATCTTGAAGTTCCTTATAATTGTCTCTAAGGTTGCAAGCTTCTGCAGTGCATCCCGGTGTACTGGCTTTTGGATAGAAAAATACGATGAGTTTTTTTCCTTTGTAGTCTGAAAGTTTTACAGTGTTTCCATCTTGGTCCGTAGTTGTAAAACTTGGAACTTTGTCTCCTTTTTCTAGTGTTTTCATTTTTTTTTTTAGTTTTCGCGAAAGCAAAAGAAAAGTTGCTTTAGCCGTGATTATCTATCTTTACATTCCTTTCAAAGTAGAAAAAAACGTAATTTTTTTATAAAAATACGAGATCTAAGGCGCTGTAAAAAGCATTAACATTTAAGAATGCGTTAAAGGTTTAAAATTAAAAAGATAGATGACTAAGCAAGAAAAAGTAGATTTTGCCATTGAAACACTACAAAAATTATATCCTCAAATACCTATTCCCTTAGATCATAAAGACCCTTACACGTTGCTTATTGCTGTTCTATTAAGCGCTCAAAGTACAGATGTACGTGTTAATCAAATTACTCCCTTGCTTTTTGAAGTTGCAGACAATCCATATGATATGGTAAAGCTAAGCATTGATGAAATTAGAGAGATTATAAAACCTGTAGGTCTTTCTCCTATGAAATCAAAAGGGATACACGGTCTCTCACAAATTTTAATAGATAAATATAATGGAGAGGTGCCCGCAAGTATTGAAAAGCTTACAGAACTTCCCGCGGTAGGTCATAAAACTGCGAGTGTGGTTGTATCACAAGCTTTTGGGATTCCAGCATTTCCAGTAGATACTCACATACATAGGCTAATGTACCGCTGGGGATTTACAAATGGTAAAAATGTAGTTCAAACAGAGAGAGATGCTAAGCGATTGTTTCCAGAACATATCTGGAATGATCTCCATTTACAGATTATCTGGTACGGAAGACAATACTCTCCTGCGAGAGGTTGGGATTTAGAAAAAGATATCATTACAAAAACCATAGGGAGAAAGACGGTCATTGCAGATTACCAGAAAATGATCGCACAAAGAGCCAAAAAGAAAACGAAGAAAAAGAAATAAATCTATTATAAAAAAAACCCCGATGACTAGTCGGGGTTTTTCCAAAGTTTAGTTGATGAGTGCTTCAAACTTCATCGATTTATAATGTATAACACTTAAAGCCTTAGAAAAATTCAAGAGAAAATCTACTGTCTCTTGTTTGGGTTCAACATTGTTCGTCTTATTAGTACCTGACGAAGGTTTAGAGTATAGTTTTGCCATTCGATTAGTTTTGGTTCTTTATGACTAACGCAAAAATCTATGGCATATTATATCAATTTGTCAAAACAATGTTATTTGTGTCAATCACTTTTCTCAAATTGATTAATGCATACCTCATACGCCCAAGAGCTGTATTAATACTTACCCCTGTGCGCTCTGCTATTTCTTTAAAACTCATCTCTTGATAAATACGCATTTTTAACACCTCTTTCTGGTCTTCTGGCAGCTCTTCAATAATACGTTTTACATCGCGATTTACCTGATCTCGTACCATTTGCTTCTCTGCATTGAGGCTATTATCACTCAAAACTGAAAATATAGAAAACTCTCCTGCGTTATCAAATTTTGGCATACGATTATTACGTCTAAAGTGATCTATTACAAGGTTATGAGCAATACGCATTACCCAGGGTAGAAATTTACCCTCTTCATTATATTTTCCCTTTTTAAGGGTTTTAATAACCTTAATAAAAGTGTCTTGAAAAATGTCTTCAGATATATCACGATCATACACTTTAGAGTAAATAAAACTAAAAATGCGCTGTTTATGCCTTGCGATGAGCATAGCGAGTGAATTTTCGTCTCCTTTGATGTAATTGCTAACGAGTGTTGCGTCGTCTATTAAAACACTTTTCATAAGTACCACTTTGTAGGTTAAAAATTGTCTTAGAAAACTCTAAGACCCAAGATTTTAAAAAAAGTAGTAATATGCTATAGGCAGATGTTGTGTTTTAAATATTTTGGTAAATATATAATAATTATGTTAATAGTTGCAAAAAAGTTTTCTTTCGCACAATAAATCTAGAATAACGTTTAAAAACCCTATCTCAGTAAGTTTCAATAGCAAGGCACATTAAGTATCTTTGTATTGACTTAAAAAATTGCAATGCTTATAGACGTTAAGGATGTAAATCCTAAGAAGAATATTATCATTAAAGGTGCCAAACTGCACAATCTTAAAAATATTAATGCAATTATCCCACGCAACAAGCTTGTTGTAATCACGGGGTTATCGGGCTCAGGAAAATCATCATTAGCATTTGACACTCTGTATGCAGAGGGACAGCGCAGGTATGTCGAGAGTCTATCCTCCTATGCAAGGCAGTTTTTGGGACGTCTTGATAAACCTAAGGTAGATTATATCAAAGGGATAGCCCCTGCTATAGCTATAGAGCAAAAGGTAAATAGTACAAACCCAAGATCTACAGTAGGAACATCTACAGAGATTTACGACTATTTAAAACTACTATATGCGCGTATTGGGAAGACCTACTCCCCTATTTCTGGAGACGAAGTAAAAAAAGATACAGTTACAGATGTAGTAAAATATGTTTCCGCTTTCGCGAAAAAAGAAAAGCTCCTTCTCCTCGCTCCTATACACTTAGAAAAAGGACGCAAAATAGAGTCAAAATTACAAGCACTACTACAACAAGGGTACGCGCGTGTTCAAGTAAAGGGAGAAGTAAAGCGACTAGATGAAGTTGCCGAAATAGGAAGTAAACTCAAAGCAAAAGACATTCTTCTTGTGGTAGACCGTATTGTTACAAATCCAGAGGATGAAGATTTTATAAATCGGCTTGCAGACGCTGTCCAAACGGCTTTCTTTGAAGGAAAAGGAGAGTTATTTATTGAACGACTTGAGGATCAATCAAAACGTCAATTTTCAAACAAATTTGAATTAGACGGCATCCAGTTTTTAGAACCAAACGTACATTTATTTTCTTTTAACAATCCTTATGGAGCTTGCCCTACGTGTGAGGGATATGGTGATGTTATAGGTATAGACGAGGATCTGGTTATTCCAAACACAGCGCTATCTGTCTATGAGAATGCGATTTTTCCCTGGCGAGGCGAGAGTATGAGCCACTATCGTGATCAACTAGTGAACCGTGCTTACAAATTTGATTTCCCAATCCACAAACCTTGGTTTGAACTTACCGAGGAGCAACAGCAACTCGTTTGGGAAGGTAATAAGCACTTTGATGGGCTTAACAAGTTTTTCAAATTTCTAGAATCAAAGGCTTATAAAATACAAAACCGCGTGATGTTATCTCGATACAGAGGTAAGACTAAATGTGATACTTGTAGAGGTAAGCGACTTCGTCCAGAGGCCACATATGTTAAGATAGGTGGTAAAAATATTGTAGACCTAGTTGAGCTTCCTCTAGATGAAGTAGCCAGTTTTTTTGAGAATCTCGAGTTAAACGCTTATGATGCGACTATTGCAAAAAGACTTTTAAGAGAGATCACAAGTAGATTAAGTTTTCTTGAAAAGGTAGGTCTTAAATATCTGACGTTAAATCGTAAGTCTAACACGCTATCAGGAGGTGAGTCGCAGCGCATTAACCTTGCAACATCGTTAGGTAGTAGCTTAGTAGGCTCTATGTATATTTTAGACGAACCGAGTATAGGCCTACATCCCAAGGATACAGAAAAGCTTATTGAGGTCTTACAGTCTTTAAGAAATCTAGGGAATACAGTTATTGTAGTTGAGCACGATGAAGATATTATGAAAAAAGCCGATTTCATTATCGATATTGGTCCAGAAGCAGGAACCTTTGGTGGTGATGTTGTAGCTGTAGGTACGTATGACGATATCTTAAAAAGTGACTCTTTAACTGCCGGATATTTAAATAATACTCTCAATATAGAAGTCCCCAAAAAGAGAAGAACATCAAAATCATTTGCAGAGGTTATTGGAGCACGAGAGAATAACTTAAAAAATGTAGATGTAACTTTTCCTTTAGGCGTATTTACTGCAATTACTGGAGTTTCTGGTAGTGGCAAATCTACTTTAGTACGTAAAATCTTGTACCCCGCTATGCTCAAAGCTATAGGCGGCTATGGGGAAAAACCTGGGCAATTTACAGAACTTAAAGGCAAGTTTGATACCGTAAAAACGATTGAATTTGTTGATCAGAACCCTATTGGGAGATCTTCACGCTCTAATCCAGTTACTTATATCAAAGCTTATGATGACATAAGAAAACTATTTGAAAGTCAAAAACTTAGCAAAATCAGGAACTACAAAGCAAAGCACTTTTCTTTTAACGTAGATGGAGGTCGCTGTGAGACCTGTAAAGGTGAAGGTGAAGTAACTATAGAGATGCAGTTTATGGCAGATGTTCACCTTGAATGTGAAACCTGCAAAGGCAAACGCTTTAAAAAAGAAGTGCTCGAAGTTCAATTTCACGGCAAAAATATAGATGATATTCTTACCATGACTATTGATGATGCTGTATCATTCTTTAGCGAGAATGACGAGTCAAAAATCACAAGAAAATTAAAACCGCTGCAAGATGTTGGTTTAGGGTATGTAACACTGGGGCAGAGTTCCTCCACACTTTCAGGTGGTGAAGCACAGCGTATTAAACTTGCAAGCTTCTTAGTAAAAGGCACTACAAAAGATAAAGCCTTATTTATATTTGATGAGCCTACAACGGGACTACACTTTCACGATATTAAAAAATTACTTGCTTCTTTTGAAGC
>CAWUIT010000197.1:0-5413 GCA_963922345.1 uncultured Dokdonia sp.
TAATTGTTCTTGAGACCAGTTTTCATAAACAGATGGTAAGGCTTTATATGGACTAATCGCTTTTCCATCTTCAAACTGAAGAAATACATATTCTTTTGGGAAGTTTTTAGAGGTTAGGTTGATTTCACTTATTGGTTTTACATATTTTCTCTTTATCACTTCACTAGTATTTAAGACCGCTGGAAGTACTGCTTTTATAGATAAGCTTCCGTTCATTTCTGGATGGAAATAATAATTTTTCACTACTTGGAAGAGGTCGATCATATCTCTTGGTCCAGACCAAGTCCTTGCAGAGCTTCCTGTGTTATGACTAATAGATTCAATGAATGAAATAAGAGCGTCTTTATCTTCCTCTGATGATTCTAGTAACTGTCCATAGATTTTATTAAGTATCGTGTTTTCGTGATTATGATATCTAAAAACCGATCCTTCGTTTTTAGATAAAGAATCCCTCAAAGCTCGAACAAAATCAAAATTTGGGAAATGACCAATTCTGGTGTCTAGATATTCTGAAATATGCTCAATAGTACCATCTTCAAAAACAATATGATGGCTATATTGAAATGCCAATTGCTCATACGGCTTTCTTCCCGCAGTAAAAGGTATAGCAACTGCCGTCGTTTCAAAATCAATAAAATTTAATGGAAACTTCCAGCTGCTTATTTCTTTACGAAGTCCATCTACCTCAATGTGTGGTGTATTGTCACCTTGTTTGTTTTTTTCAATTTGCAACCATCGTCTTTCAGAATTGCTAATAGCATCAGCCTCTAATTGTATATCTATGTGTTCCAATTCAATCTGATCCATAAAGACAATGCCTTGGTCAAATAATTTGCCACTGCCTCTAAAGTTCCATACATCAAAACTTTTAGGTTCTGATATACGCTTTCGCGAAAGCGATAACTGATTACTCCAACATTCGTGATATCCACTTTTAACGTCTGAATCAGTATCATCAATTCTGTATTCACAGCCTTTGCAATGCTTGCCAATAGGCGTATCTAAGCGGATGTCATTTTTATAGCTATCTCTAAAAAACAGAACGCAATCTTCAAATGACTGGTCTTCAAAAAGTGGATTTTCATTGTGAATTAAATTCACTTCGGCATCTACTTTTATGTTACAAAGAATTGAATCTCCTATATGTTCCTTAGTAAGACCTGGTGTTGTTACTATTCCCGTTCTTAAATTGCTATTTTGAGTTATTTTAAAATGTTGATTTAAGCCATCAACAGTAGTTTTTTTAGATTTATCTACAAGGTTGAGATATGGTGTGATTGTCCATTCTGGATAACATTGTTGCATTACATATTTCTGAAATGCGACATCATATAAGTAGTCCGCCCAACCTAAATTACCTCTTGAACTAATAAAGCTTTCGTGATGAACACTATCAATAGATTTAGCTTTTACTTCTATTAACTTTATTTTATCGCCTCGCTTTACAAGAATATCTGTTCTGATGAATAAGCCTTCATATAAAAACGCAGCTTCAAATATGACTACATTTTCATTTTGTAATAGTTCGCTTGTCCGATCGGCTAATTTTTGATAATTCCAATCTTCTCCCAGAATGGCAATACCTTCTGGATATTCCATTCTAGCTAATTCTTCCACTTGAAACCCACCTTGCGCTAGTGCTTCTAGGAAAGTGTCAGTTTCGCTAGAATCTTCATAATCCTTCTTTCTAGTGTAGAATAACTTTGTTGGACAATCAAGTGCCAACTTAAATCTAGATTTAGTTAGGTAGCGTGGCTTTGGCATCAAGAGAAAATTTTAATATTGGGATTTACTTTAAAGCAGTAACTTTTGAAATTTGCTCTTACGGCTTTAATAGACTCTACATCTATTAAATCATTTAAGTCATATCGTTTGGCTATAAAATGTTCACTACTCAATTGATTACTTGCTATTTTGTTGGTAATGAACTTATTGTTTAGTGCAATTCTTTGCTCGTGGTCAAAGTGTTCGTTAGCAAGAATTAAAGTGATATAAGAATCACTCTTTTCAGCATCTTCAAATCTATCTATATTAGTTCTGTCTAGATGATTTCCTCTATCGTTCAAGAAGAAACCATTATCAGCATTTATGTAAATAGACAATTCAAATTCCACATCAATTCTGAACTTAAATATTGCCTGGTACAGCGGTAAATAATCCCAACTCCATCTATCAAATTCAAAACGCTTGAACTTAGGGCGTCCCGCAAATTTTGGACCTCCGTATAGCACTTCATATTCTTGAGTAAGTAGTCTTATTGAATCAAGGATGCGTCTTTGGTAAGCAAATATTAATCTATATGCTCTTCTTACATCGTGAAGCGCATCTTGTGTTTCTTCTCTAGTCATTTATAAAATAATTAGGTGTTGTTGTAATTTTAATCTGAGGTAATGAACCAAGTGTTTTAAGTGATGTATGCCCGTAAAAAGCTAATATTCTCAATACATCAACTAGAATTTTAGAAGTGCTATTATCATTATCTGGTAGCTCACCTAATAACCGCTCGCAAGCGTTTGCCAATTGGAACCAATAGGACTGGTACATATCAACTAAAGCATTATTAAATTTGCAA
Source organism: uncultured Dokdonia sp. (assembly GCA_963922345.1). GTDB lineage: Bacteria > Bacteroidota > Bacteroidia > Flavobacteriales > Flavobacteriaceae > Dokdonia. Next base: position 2,573 of record CAWUIT010000197.1, read on the forward strand.
TAACTCATTCCTCCCAACGGTATGTAGATAAGTTTCTTATTGTCATTACTATACTCATTTTGGTAGGCATTAATTTGATTTTTCCATTGTCCATCATATTGTTGTCCTAAGTCATAGCGCTTAGCTTCAATTATAATATCGTAATGCTGGCATCTTATAAATAGATCTGGAATTACTCTCTTATTATTGTTTGTGTTTAAAGCATTCCAGCTCGGCCAAAAAGTAACTGAGTTAAGATTTTTGAGTTCATACTTTATCCCAAAAGCATTTTTCAAAATATCTATGAAAAAGGCTTCTTTAAGATACAGAAGTCTAGTAAACACATTAAAGGTTAGATTGTCCTCATTGTTGTTTAAAAAGTTTCCTAGTTTTTGACCTTGTTTTATTTTCAGCATACTTATTTCTTAATTTTAATCTCTGTATAGCCTCTGCATACTATTTATGTGATTTCTCATTTTCTCTCGCAACCATTTTGGCTCTTTAACAGCTACCATTCCTGCCATTTTTAGCACTTGTGTCTCAAACTCATAATTAGGCTTTAAATGAAAGATTGCCTGTCCCCATTTTCCGTCTGCGCCATCTACACAAACTTGTGATTTATGAAGCGGTAAACTCCTCAAATACTTTAATTGTTTATTATCAGCACTTAAAATCACCTTTTCAACTTTCTTGGATTCGTTGTAATTAAGGCCTACAATATCTTCATATAGCTTAATTTGATTCTCAAAATCTGGAGATAAATCGCTCGGCGAATCTGTTAATTTTAATTCTGATATTCTATCAATACCAAAGTTCCGGATCTCGTTTTCTCCTTCAGGAACTGCAATTAAGTACCACCTGTTTAAATATTCTTTTAAGCGTAATGGAGTCACCGTATACTTTTTCTTTGTTTCTTTATAATAATTCTCTTTGGTAAAGGTTAGCTTTCGCGAAAGCGTAATTCCTTTTATAATTCTTGCCATATTATGAAGCCCAGTAAAATCTGAACTATCATCTGGAATGATATATTTATTGAAAGATTTATAATCCTTAATACCTTCTTCATACATCTCTGCAAGCGAGGAAAACTCTGCGAATTTTAGAAAGCTACTTATGTGTCCTTCATCTTCTTCTAAAACATAACCACGTATGGATCTGCTGTAATTAATTTCAATACCAAAGTCATCTTTCAAATTTTTCAAGTCTCTTTCGAGTGTACGAGGTGTAGTGTCTATGTCAAAATCCTCATACAATCTGTCGATCATCTCAGCTTTTGAAATACCACTTTTACTAGTTACAAGATGCATTATGCAGGACAATCGTTTCAATAGTTTATAATTTGCCATTTTGTTATGTTTCAAATATATAAATGTACTTCGCCAAAGTATGTCGATATAAATTTAGAAATAAAACGACACAAAACGGCGATATAAAATTCTTATTTTGTGATCGAATTATTATAAGAACTAAACCACAAATCATAAAATGATAGCAAGAGTGCAAAAAGATGGTAATTATATAGAAGTGTATGATGCCAAGGGAAAGAAGTTAAAAAGGTCGTACAATAATGGAGAGCTTTTGGGTAATTCGGATAGTATTGTCCTGGTAAAGGATGGAAACTATATTGAAATCTTTGACGAAAACTTAAAACAGATTAAAAGACTGTTTTGCAAGTTTGATAGATTTATAGGAGCCTCTGGAGAGACATTTTCTGTCCAAGATGGAAATTATGCTGAGACCTATGATAAAAAAGGAAAGAAATTAAGCAGAACTTTTTCCAAATGATTACTTCAAGCATCATTGACGTTCCTAAGAAAGCAGATTCGCCAGATCAACTAGGAATAGATGCATACAAAAATGGCTTAACCAACTTTATAAGTACAGCACAAACGCCATTAACTATCGCCATACAAGGTGAATGGGGAAGCGGAAAAACATCATTGATGAACTCTGTGCTTCACGATCTTTGTGATACAGATGGTGCTTTTCAAGCAATATGGGTGAACACTTGGGAATACTCTTTACTAAGTGATGAGTATACTACAATGACTAATATCATCCAAGGTGTCATAGGGTCTGTCATCGCTATTTTAGAAAAGGATAAGAATCAAAATGTTCAGGTATTAAAAAAGAAGGCATCTCGTTTTCTAATGTCCGCGACAAAGAGTTTGATGAAGACTGGAGCAAATATGGCTACAGCTGGCATAGCAGGTGATGCTGTAGATGCGCTTTGGGAAGAAAGTGCTGGACAATCTTCTTTGCGAGAATTACACGCAGAACTACAAGAGCAAATAAATACCTGTGTAGCAAAAGATGAAAAAACTAAGGGCTTTTTATTCTTCATTGACGACTTAGATAGAATAAATCCACCTGTAGCTGTACAAATTCTTGAGCTCTTGAAAAATATATTCGACTTAGAGAATTGTATTTTCATCCTAGCCATAGATTATGATGTAGTTGTAAAAGGTCTTGAACCTAAGTTTGGAAAAAAGACATCTCAAAATGAACGAGAGTTTAGATCCTTTTTTGAAAAAATCATTCAGCTTCCGTTTACAATGCCAGTAGGTCAATACAAAATTGATAAGTTGATTTTAGAAGGGTTAGAGAAAATAAACTACTTCAATTCTAAAGATATTGATGAAGCCACAGGAAAATCTATTGTAGAAATAAGTCATCAGACGGTAGGCTCAAATCCTAGGGCTATAAAACGCTTATTGAATAGTTTGTCTTTGGTTAAAAATGTAATGTTCGCAGTAGAACAGGAAAATAAACCTTCAGATTTTCAGCAACTTATTAACATAGGTGTTTTTAGCATACAGATATCTTATCCTTTTATATACCGAGCTTTAGAACGTTATCCTG
>CAWUIT010000198.1:0-5401 GCA_963922345.1 uncultured Dokdonia sp.
AAGTCCAATAATGGGAAATTGCCAAACTCTTGTGTGTTTTGCACATAAAATTCGGCCAGAACTGGGTCGTATGCGTTGAGATTATACTTTGTAAAATAATTTGCCGTAATACCTGTCTGTAGTAAAAGGGCTTTTTTGAAAAGCCTGTCAGTAAAATACAAACTACCCCTTGTTACAAAATCAGGCACGTTGAGCACATTCTCCTCACCTGTCACATTCTGATAGGTTGCCGTGAGGTCAAGATTAAACTTGCGGTATTTAAAATTTTTGCTTGCTGTAAGTTTGAGATGGTTTATTGTGCCATTAGTCTGTAACGAGGTTACTAATGGTATAGCATCAGGATTATTTTCTAATTCCTCTTGCGTGGGTTGATCTAACCCAAAGTAAGCATAATCTTGTATGGTGGTTGCACTTGCGTCAAGATTAAGCCATTTTCTAGATGTAAACCTTGCCGCTAGCGTATTTGTCTTTACTGTTTCATAGCTATCTTGATTAAACCAATTGTAGTTTAAATAATTGCTCTGATATAAAAGGTGATTAAAAGCTGCCGGGCTTGCGTTGCTTAGTATGCTAGCAGATAGTCTCTTATCCTCATCCAAAGAGTATCCAGCTTCTCCATAGATTGAAAAACCGTCAAAATCGCCTATTACGTTTACTTGTGCTTCTCCTTCAATATCAAATGCTCCTATCTTATTAGAATAAGCCCCACCTACAGCAACATTAGTTCCCCGAAGCCTATTAGGCACCCGCTGGCTTACACCATTCTGACTTTGTATTAATACTGCATCGTATCCATAATCATAATAGGTGGCATTTGCCTGAAATTTGAGCTTACCTAATTGCTTATCCTCATAAACGGCATTTAACTCATTATAGGTCTCCTCGTGGTCTGTACGATCAGCAAAGGCTTCTTGTCTAAAAGCTGGCCCAAAGATGCTGTTTGCTGCATCCTGCCTGTACGTATAAAACTTATTCTCACTATTAAAGATATGACCTATGCGTAGGCTATACTCTTTTAAACTATCTTTTTTCTGAATTAGATTGTAGTGATGATTGATATAAACACGTGTACCATCTAAGATATTTTCTGCGTTCTCAAAATTTACGGGTAATCGAGATCTATCGTCAAAGTCCTCCTCACCACTATTAAACTGCTCAATTCCTTGGTCTGTAAGACCTCCATTTTCTTGATTCAGTAAATCTTGAGCTACCCAGTGTGCTTTGATGTAATAGCGCTCATTTTTTGTATTGTAGCTTCCTGCCAGTCGAAAGTTTCCTGAACTGGTAAGCACATTCTGGTATTTACCTAAACTACGCACACCTTTATAAGCGATAGACACATTAAGTCTGGGGTGGATATTTAATGTAAAAAAAGCGTCAAGTTGCTGGCCCTGCTCAAAAGCACTCCTATAGTATAATTCCGTAAAGGGTGTAGGTAGATAATGGTATTTAATATCTTCTACGGTCATATAAGCAAAATGCCTAGACTGAGCGATATTGCCTGGCATCGTATTTTGATTATCAAAACTGTAAATCAACGTATTGTGACCCTGCCCCGTGTTTGCAAAAGGTAAGAGCCCGTAGCGGTCCCTACGTAAGTAGTTGAATTTGTAATCTTTTTCAATACTAAGCGTCGTATCTACGTAAGTGGTATCCCTAGTAATAGCAATTATTTTATAATCGACTACAGGAGGTCTTTCAAACTCTTTAATATTAACAGAGTTTGGATCGCGCGCATTGAGAGGGTCTGTAGGGTCGTCAAAGGTATTCCCAGCTTGATTGACAGGCTTCGTGCTCCCTTGATAAGGTGTTATTTGAGCAAATAACACAGCTTGCCATAAACAAAGCAACAAAACTAGAATTCCTCTCATACTCAAAATTAAAGCGGCAAAATTACATTTTTATACCCGAACCTTGTATTTTCATACTCACAAAGATGCTAAAACTAAAATACCATACCCATCTTATAGAATGTGGAACAGACGAGGCCGGTCGTGGTTGCCTTGCTGGACCTGTAACAGCAGCTGCTGTGATCCTTCCCGACGATTTTACAAATAGTCTCCTCACAGATTCTAAACTCCTCACAGAGAGCAAACGTAAATTACTCAAACCTATTATAGAGGCCCAAGCAATTGGATATTCTTTCTCACATATAATGATGGATGAGATCGACACCATCAACATCTTAAATGCCTCTATTCTTGCTATGCACAAGAGTATTGAAGGGTTACAAGAAACGCTTTCGCGAAAGCGTGACCAACCTCAACATATCCTTGTCGATGGCAATAGGTTTAAGCCTTATGCTGAGATTCCGCATACAACTATTGTTAAAGGAGACAGTAAATACCTTCCTATTGCAGCGGCGTCCATACTTGCTAAAACAGAACGCGATGCCTATATGGATCACATTCATCAAGAGTACCCGATGTACAACTGGCAAAAAAACAAGGGATATCCTACCAAGGAACATCGCGCAGCGATACGCAAGTATGGAATTACGAAGTACCATCGCAAAAGTTTCAAACTGTTACCAGAACAATACACCTTAGATTTTAAAACACCTAAGTAGCTACTGTTGAAAAACTAGTCAATAAGAAAATCACTTCGCGCTGTTTTTTAATGCCCTACCCTTTACTTTTGAATAGAAATCATCTTTTCACTCTTATGAGATTGCTTTATCTTTTTTTCAGTTGTTTTATTTTTACTATTAGTTGCACAACCACTATTGAGACCTCTTCTTCACTCACGAAGTACATCCCAAAGAAAGCTGCTATAGTTCTTAAAATAAATGATTTTAAGGACCTCCAGAGTGAGGTAAAAAATAATGACTTCCTACAGGCACTATCAGGGACTGAGGCATTTACATTTATTAACGACAGACAAGAGTTATTCAAAAAAGTCTTCTATAACGGTGAGGTCCTCATCTGTTACACAAGGTTGGGCCGTGATGATTATGATGTAAGTATTATCACAGAAGTACATCCTAAAATTTTTGAGAAAGACTCGCTTTTAAGCAAGGAGATATCAAAAAAACCAGAGATAATCAATAGCCTTGGAACAGCTGCCCACTATATGGTAAAAGATCAGGTGTTTATTGCAAGTACGTCAAAGCTCCTTCTTGAAAATATTGTAAGAGACACCCAAGAAGGCGCACCAGAAGATACACTATTTCAAAAGGCATATGCGTCTGCAAATGATGGTGCTACCGCTTCAATCTTTATTAGGGGCTCAGAGGTGTCTACCTTATTTTCTTCCTTGTTTCCTAATGAGCGTACGTCTCCACTAAAAGACTCTTTTACGTGGACAACGGCAGATGTTGATCTTGACACAAACGATCTACGCCTTAACGGTGTGACACTGGTAAAAGACAGCACAAACTTAAAACTCTCACTTTTTAAGAACACGGAGCCCACAGTTAATGCCATTGCAAAAATCACACCTCATGTATCGACGGGAGTAGAAGCAATTACCTATACAGATTGGGAACAGTTCAAAACTAATAAAGCTGACTTATTACAACTTGACCCCTTACGGTATACTGTAGCGCAGGAGGATCTTTTTTCCACTTTTACAGAGGTAGGTAAAATCAAGTTGAGCAAAGGTATTGTAGGCGTAGGTGTATCATCAGATATTACGGCGTCAAACGATGCCTTAGCTGGCGCTTCTGAGGAAGGCCGTTTTAGAGAGCAAATGCTATATCGTATGGTAGATTCTACCGCTTTCGCGAAAGCGTTTACCCCACTCCTTAATTTTCCAACATTTAAGTATTATACCTCCATTGATACCTATTACCTCTTTGCCGAAAATAAAGAACAGCTAGAGACCGTAATTGCAAACTATCAAAACAAAGCCACACTTGCGTTAAACAGCTCCTACCAAAATACAGAGCGACAATTAAGTAGTGCTTCCAGTTACCTGACCATTACAAATCTTGGGTCAGGAGGTTATAGAGATTTGATCTCTGAGCAAGGCCGTAAAAATCTAGCAACAGATGCCCTAGAAGGCTATGATTATAGCGCCTTGCAACTCATCCAAGAAAATGACTATCTACTTTTTAATATGGTGGTCTTAAAAAATGAGAGTAAACAAGCAGATGCTAGCATTGCACAAATAGCAAATGTAAAGCTCAATGCACCCATCGTGATGCGGCCACAATTTGTAAAAAATCATCGCACTAATGGCCAAGATATTGTCGTGCAAGATGCAAACAATACGTTGTACCTAATCAGTAACACAGGTAAAGTGCTGTGGCAGAAGGATCTTGACGGTCCCATTCTAGGTACTATGGAACAGATAGACCTCTATCGCAATGGCCGCCTGCAACTGGCATTTACCACGCCTAGTTCTTTTTATGTTCTAGACCGCAATGGCAACGAGGTAGCTCCCTATCCCTTATCATTCAAAGATCGTATCACACAACCGCTTGCTATCTTTGATTATGATCGCAATAGCAACTATCGCTTTGTAATTGTACAAAATGATAAGGTACTTATGTATGACAAAAAAGCAAAACCGGTTAATGGATTTACCTTTCGGGAAGCTGCAAACCCAATACTATTCCCACCGGCACATATACGTATAGCCAATAAGGATTACATTGCCATCTTAGAAAGCGATGGTACGACCAACATTTTGAGCAGGACAGGAAAAGCAAGGATTGAGGTGTCTAAAAAAATCAACTTTGGCGATCTTCCCCTTTTTAAGAGTGGGAACAACTTTGAGACCTTTACTGTAAATGGTGAGAAGGTGACCATTACTACCTCTGGAAAATTTGTTCAATCTATTTCTGATTTTGACTCAGACTCAAAAATTGCTGTAAAAAACAAGTTGAAGGTAGGACAACGTGAGAACACCCTAATCATTAACGGAAAGAAGATAGAAATCCCTTTAGGAACCTATACACAGCCTACCATCGCGACTGTAGGCAAAACATCTTATGTAGGGCTAACTAATACGGAGACTAACGAGGTTTATATGTATGATGCAAAGGGAAAACTACTTCCTAATTTCCCTATCTATGGGACTTCACAAATAGACATCAACTATCTTGAAGGCAATAAGTCTTTGGGTTTTGTTACACAAGGCAGCCTTAACTCGATCCTGATCTATAAAATTAATTAGCTACTTTTTCTACAAACTCTGCTTCAAAAAGTTGAGTAAAGTGCTTTAGTAGTTTGGCTTTTACTTCTTCTTCATTGACGGTAAGTTGGCCTAGCTCAACATTAAGGGATGTCACTGCTTTGTCTTTAATCCCACAGGGGATCATAAGATCAAAATAGCCTAGATCTGCATTGATGTTAAAGGCAAAACCGTGCATAGTCACCCAGCGACTGGCTCGCACCCCTAAGGCACAAATCTTACGTGCAAAGGGTGTCCCTACATCAAACCACACACCCGTTTC
>CAWUIT010000199.1:0-5382 GCA_963922345.1 uncultured Dokdonia sp.
TACGGTATTTTATGACAATCCCAGAAGCTTGTCAGTTAGTATTAGAAGCAGGCGCCATGGGTAAAGGAGGAGAAATATTTATTTTTGATATGGGAGAGCCCGTAAGGATTATGGATCTTGCCGAAAAGATGATTAAGCTTGCTGGCTATAATATTAATGAGGATATTGAAATTAAAATTACTGGACTTAGACCAGGAGAGAAGTTGTATGAAGAACTCCTTACTCAAGAAAGTAAAACATTACCTACACACCACGAAAAAATAATGATTAGCGAGGATCATTCAGAAGACTTTGATTGTGTTTGTAATGAAGTTAATCAAATCATTAAAGCAGCTATTAATAATAATAATATTATTAGCGTAGCAAAGTTGAAAAGTTTAGTTCCAGAATTTAAAAGTAATAACTCCGAATTTGAAGTTTTGGACGTAGAGGTTATTCAAAATGAGGGATCTAATGAAGAAATAGAAAAGATTGCCTAAACCCTCAATTACACCTATCTTTGCCCCTCATTAAAAATTAACAATTTGAAAGGTATATTAATAAGCTCAATTTCTTTGATATTACTATTAGTAGTTTCTTCGTGTGCTAATAAAAAGGATGTCTTATATTTTCAAGATATTGAAAAGTTACAGAATTTAGATATCAATAAACCAGATCTATTAGTTGATACTGGCGATATATTGTCAATTAGACTTAGTGCCTTAAATCCAGAGTCTACTTTGCCATTTCAACCTATTTCAAATTCGACAGAGTCTTCTAGTGGCGGCTTAACCAATTTCTTAGTCGATCCAGATGGGAATATCCAATATCCTGTACTTGGTAACATTTACGTGAAAGGTAAATCGACCCGAGAGATTACCCAAGTAATTAAAGATACAATAGCGTCGTTTGTTAAAAATCCTGTTCTTCAGGTTAGATTAGCTAATTTTTCAATATCTATTCTGGGTGAGGTCAATGCTCCAGGTAATTATATCATACCAAATGAAAGCATTACTGTTCTTGACGCATTAGCGCTTGCTGGAGATATGACGATTTTTGGAAAACGCCAAGGTGTTAAAGTTATAAGAACAACAGATAATCAAAAAACATACGCTGAATTAGATTTTACCAGTGTTGACTTAATAAATTCTCCTTATTTCTATTTAAAACAAAATGACGTTATAATTGTTTCTCCTAATAATGCACAAGTCCAAACATCAGCCGTAAATAGAAATATATCTGTGATAGTCTCTCTAGTTGGTTTAGCGATATCAGTACTAACTGTAATTGCTAGGTGAGTATGGAAGAATTAAAGCAAATTTCTCAGGATTCTGATATAGATATCAAAGAGATTCTCCTAGGGTATTTACGATATTGGCCTTTCATAATCATAACCCCTTTAATTGCGCTATCACTAGCATTTATCTATCTAAGGTATACTCCAAAAACATATTCAAGCACAGCTACTATTCTGATAAAGGATGAAAAAAGCGGTGGTGTTTCAGAACTTGCAGCACTAGAAGATTTAGGTATCGGTGGAGGATCCCTGAGCAAATCTGTTTTTGAAAATGAGATTGAAATTTTAAAGTCACGCAGATTACTAGGCGAAGTTGTAGATGCGCTCAATCTTAGGACTAGATATTTTAAGCAAGGTCAAATTATCAATTCTGAAGTATTTGGCGATACACCATTCAAAGTTCAGATTTTAACTGCCTCAGATAGTATTGTAGAGTTTACAGGGCATTATTATTTAAAAGGCATTTCTAATACGGAATTTATCCTTTCAAAAGACGAGGGAGTAGAAGGTGATATTTTTAGATATGGCGAGCGTATAGAACTTAAAAATCACGCAGTCACTATACTGCCAAATGTCAAGAAGGCTGGAGCAATGGTTGGAGAAAGTTATGAGATATTTATTGGTTCATATGATAGCGCAATTACGAATTTGAGAAGTGGTATAAGGGTTCAACAATTGGGGAAAAGTAGTAGCGTTTTGCAACTAGGGCTTACTTCTAGCAACCCTTATAAATCTGAGACTATCTTAAACACTTTAATAGAGCTGTATAATGATGATGCTATTGAAGATAGAAACCAAGTCTCTCAGAGTACAGCTAGATTTATAGAAAATCGACTAGCAATAATAACTACCGAACTAGATTCTGTAGAAATAGGTAAAGTTACTTTTAGAGAGAATAATAATATTGTTGATATAGCTGCAGAAGGGGAACTATTTCTTCAAAGTGAAAGTGAAGTTTCAAAGGCTCAAATGGAGCTCGCTATACAATTAGAACTACTCAATTCTGTAGAAGAATATCTTCAAAGTGGAACTTCAGATGAGTTAATACCGTCTAATTTAGGCCTTGAATCAACCAACTCTTCAAAAGCTATTGATGATTATAACTCACTAGTAATTGAAAAAAAGCAATTACTTCAAAGTGCTACAGAGCAAAACCCCATTGTAGTAGCCCTAGACGAACAAATTGGAAATTTGCGAAGTACGATTGTTTCTAACATAGATAATGCCCGATCTTCTTTGAGATTAAGAAATAGAGAAATTTCATCACAACGGGGAGCACTGAGAAATAAATTATCAAAAATACCTAGTATAACAAAGTCTAGTAGAGCGATTGAAAGACAACAACGTATTAAGGAAGAATTGTATTTATACTTATTACAAAAAAGGGAGGAAACGGCTATATCCCTTGCAATTACTGCCCCAAAAGCAAAGATTGTAGATTACGCTCATACTTCTAATACACCAGTTTCTCCTAAGAGAAATATTATTTATTTAGGAGCGTTTGCTTTAGGCTTTATTGTACCTGTCGGTTTAATTTACGTTAAGTCTCTTCTTGATACTAAAATTCATAATAGATTGGACGTCGAAAAAGCTGTTACCAGTTTACCTATTTTAGGAGAAGTCCCTACGGTGGATAGTAAAGAAAGTGAAACAATCACTTCAAACGATAGATCTGTTCTGGCAGAAGCTTTTAGAATACTACGTACTAATCTTGGTTATTTTATCAAATCTAAACAAGATGAAAATAATAATGTAATTTTTGTTACGTCTACAGTCAAAGGTGAAGGAAAAACGTTTGTTGCTTACAATTTAGCACTTACTTTGACAAGTACTGGAAAATCTGTACTTCTCATTGGAGCTGATATTCGGAACCCTCAATTACATAGGTATATAGATAAAAATGAGTGGACCATAGGTCTTTCTGAATATTTATATGATCCAGAGGTAACAAGAGATACACTCATAAATGAAGTGTATAATGATAAAGAAAAGTTCGACTTGATTTTATCAGGACGTATCCCACCTAACCCCGCAGAGTTACTTATGAATGGTCGTTTTGACACGCTAGTTGAAGATGTGAGAAATGAGTACGATTATGTAATTATTGATACGGCACCAACGCTTCTCGTAACAGATACACTTCTTATCAGCCAGAAGGCAGATATGACCGTTTATGTTTGCCGTGCTGAGTATACTGATAAAAAGCTATTGCAATACCCTAAGGAGTTAGTGGAAGAAGGTAAATTGAAGAATGTAGCATTTGCCATTAACGGTATCAAGATGACCAATTTTGGTTATGGTAGTAAGTATGGTTATGGCTATGGATATGGACAAGATAAACCTTCTTTAGGACAGAGAATTAAAAGAAGGTTGGGATTGTAAAGCTCATTAAGTATTACTCTACTGTTAGCAAATCTTTTTCCTATTTACCGAAAGATTTTTTCGTACTATCGCAAACTTTTTCAAGTGCATTAACGATAGTCTTAGGTACTTTCATAGTTTCTAGTTTTTCTAAATGATCTAGCCTATGAGTATCTGTACCGATATAATCGTAATACCCTTCCAATAGAAGTTTATGCGCTATTTTTTGTACCCCTTTGCCGTAATGGTCAGAAAGTGAAAGTGCATTAAGCTGGAGCTTACAGCCACGTTTTTTTAATTCATTATATAAATTAAAATTAGCGTGGTAATATGCAAAACGTTCTGGGTGTGCCATAATAGGTGAATAACCCTTAGTCCCAATCTCATATAATATCTCAAAAAGATTTTCTGGAGGTTGAAAAAAAGACATTTCTACAAGCAATAAATTATCAGCAAGAGGTAGTAAATTTTTATCTTTTAAAAGCTCTGTAAAGTTGTCATCAAGCATATATTCTGATGATGGTGACAATCTAATATTATGAGTCTCCTTTATACTCTGAAGCGCTTGCTTAATTGAAGAAGGGCTATTATCATAAATTCCGCCCATGGTATGCGGAGTTGCAATAATTGTCTCACAACCTAGGGCTTTGTACTTTTGTAATAATTGAGAACTTACATCAGGAGTTTTAGCTCCATCATCTATTCCAGGTAAAACGTGACAGTGCATTTCTGGGGTACCTTGCCAGATATCTAGAAAGGAAACTTTTTTGCTTAAAAATCCAAACATAAGAGTAAAATTAAACCATTTCTAGTATAAAACTGTATCTTTCCTTTAAGATTTAATAGATGAATACGCATTTTAAGTTTGCTTTTTTTTTACTTTTTAGCTCATTACTCTTTGCCCAAGAGTCTATAGAAATTACAGGGGATTCAGAGGCCGTTACTTTTCTTTCTTCTGAGGAGTTGCCATTTTGGTTCTATACAAACCGTAATGGTTTTTTAGATGAAAATACCTCTGTAGGGGTTTCCGCTTTCGCGAAAGCGAATTATGACTTTAATGAAGCTCATAACTTAGAGATAGGTCTAGGTGGATTTTTACGAAATGGTTTTGAAAATTCATTTCAGAGAAGTGATTTATACTTTGAATATGAAAATAAGTGGATAGCACTTACATTAGGAGCAAAAAAAGTAGAGGAAAAAAATAGACTGTCTACAATAAATGAAAATATCTTATTTACGGGAAATGTAAGGCCTATCCCAGGGGTATTGTTGAGAACTATAGAGCCAATAAAAATAACAAGGCAATTTGCTATAGATGGGGCTTTGGGGCACTATAGACTCAATGATGAGCGCGATGTAGAGAATACTAATATCCATTACAAATCAATTCAGTTATACATTGGTCCCGAGTCAAATAGATTGCGTTTGGGTTTGAAACATTATGTTCAATGGGGTGGTGTTACAGAAGATGGAATAGAGCTACCTAATGACTTTAAAGCGTTTACAGAAGTTTTTCTAGGGAGTGGTGCTACAGGTATTGATAATCCAAATGAAAATATAAATGCTTTAGGTAATCATTTGGGTTCTTATCAAATTGAATATGCAATTAAAAGAGCGACCTACAATCTTAATGTCTACCATCATACCCTTTTTGATGATAGATCTGGTAGGGAATTGAATAATTTCCCAGACGGTGTATGGGGTATACATATCAAAACTAAAAAGAGTAAATGGCTAGAGAGTAT
>CAWUIT010000200.1:0-5374 GCA_963922345.1 uncultured Dokdonia sp.
GTTCTGGTAAGAAAGAGCGTATCTCACGTATCTATCAGATGCACTCTAATAAACAAAATGCAATCGATTTTATCGAGGCAGGTGATATTGGAGCGGCAGTAGGTTTTAAAGATATTAAGACTGGAGATACTATGACAGATGAAAAGCACCCTATAGTGCTTGAATCTATGGACTTCCCAGATCCAGTAATTGGTATTGCGGTTGAGCCAAAAACTAAGGCAGATGTAGATAAGTTAGGTATGGCTTTAGCAAAACTTGCTGAAGAGGATCCAACTTTCCAAGTAAAAACAGATGAAGCTTCAGGACAGACAATTATATCTGGAATGGGAGAGCTTCACCTAGATATTATTGTAGACCGTCTACGTCGTGAGTTCAAAGTAGAAGTAAACCAAGGACAGCCACAAGTAGAGTATAAAGAGGCTATAACTCAAACAGCTACGCACAGAGAAACTTATAAAAAGCAATCTGGTGGACGTGGTAAATTTGCAGATATTGTATTTACCCTTGAGCCAGCAGAAGAAGGTGCAGAAGGATTACAATTTGAATCTACAATCAAAGGTGGTAACGTTCCTAAGGAATTTGTTCCATCTGTAGAAAAAGGATTCAAAATGGCAATGGTAAATGGACCACTCGCAGGTTACGAGGTTGACGCGATGAAAGTTACTTTAACAGATGGATCTTACCACGATGTAGATTCAGACCAACTTTCTTTCGAACTTGCTGCTAAGCTCGGGTTTAAGAATGCTGCAAAAGCTGCTAAGGCTGTAATAATGGAGCCTATTATGAAGCTTGAAGTTATTACACCAGAAGAAAATATGGGTGATATTGTAGGAGATCTTAACCGTCGCCGTGGTCAAGTATCTGATATGGGTGACCGTGCTGGTGCAAAAACCGTTAAAGCAACTGTACCACTTTCAGAAATGTTTGGATATGTAACTACGTTACGTACACTTTCCTCTGGACGTGCAACATCGACAATGGAATTTTCTCATTATGCAGAAACTCCTTCTAACATAGCAGAAGAAGTTATCGCAGCATCTAAAGGAACAAACGATTAATTACTAAGGAAATGAGTCAAAAAATTAGAATAAAACTAAAATCTTACGATCACAACTTAGTAGATAAGAGTGCTGAGAAAATCGTTAAGACTGTGAAGACAACAGGGGCAGTAGTAACTGGACCGATACCGCTTCCAACACATAAAAAGATCTTTACCGTACTACGTTCACCACACGTTAATAAAAAATCACGTGAGCAGTTTGAACTTAGTTCTTACAAGCGCTTACTTGATATCTATTCTTCTTCATCAAAAACAATTGATGCTTTGATGAAGTTAGAATTACCATCTGGTGTAGAGGTAGAGATTAAAGTGTGATAGATTTTTACGCTTTCGCGAAAGCGTAATAACTAACACAGAAAATGTCCTAAGCTGCGAGCGAGGGAAAAACGGAAACAACACATTCAAGGTCGAACGTGTTCGACCTTGTTTTTTGAATAGAATTTTTAATAATTAATATTTATAAATATGTCTGGGTTAATCGGAAAGAAAGTAGGTATGACTAGCATCTTTGACGAGAACGGGAAAAATATTCCTTGTACCGTTATTGAAGCAGGTCCCTGCGTTATTACCCAAGTCAGAACCACAGAAACTGACGGGTATGAAGCCCTTCAACTTGGTTTCGATGACACGAAAAAGGCAAACAAAGCTGCTGCTGGCCACGCCAAGAAAGCAGGAACTGTTGCTAAACGTAAAGTCGCCGAATTTCAAGGATTTGAAGGAGAGTTTAAATTAGGAGATGCAATCACAGTAGACCACTTCTCAGAAGGAGAGTTTGTTGATGTATCTGGAACATCTAAAGGTAAAGGTTTTCAAGGGGTTGTTAAGCGTCACGGTTTTGGTGGGGTTGGACAAGCAACTCACGGTCAACATAACCGTTTAAGAGCGCCAGGTTCAATTGGAGCCGCATCTTATCCAGCACGCGTTTTCAAAGGAATGAAAATGGCTGGCCGTATGGGTGGTGAGAAAATAAAAGTTCAAAATTTAAGAGTCTTAAAAGTAGTAGCAGATAAAAATCTACTTGTTGTTAAAGGGTGTGTACCTGGACACAAAAACTCTTATGTAATCATTCAGAAGTAATGAAGGTAGCAGTTGTAGATATTAAAGGAAAAGAAACAGGGAGAAAGGCAGACCTTTCTGATGCTGTTTTTGCAATAGAACCTAACAAGCACGCTGTTTATCTTGATGTGAAGCAATTTCTTGCTAACCAACGTCAAGGTACACACAAAGCTAAGGAAAGAGCAGAGATTGCTGGGTCGACTCGTAAAATCAAGAAACAAAAAGGAACAGGTACAGCTCGTGCGGGTAGTATCAAATCTGGTGTTTTTAAAGGAGGAGGACGTATGTTCGGACCAAGACCTAGAAATTACTCTTTCAAACTTAATAAAGGATTAAAGAGACTTGCTCGTCGTTCTGCACTTACAATGAAGGCAAATGATAATGCAATTACTGTCTTAGAAGATTTTAATTTAGACGCTCCAAAAACGAAAGATTTTGTGAATGTTTTAAAGGCCTTAGGTCTTGAAAATAAAAAGTCTTTGATAGTGTTGGGAGAGTCAAATAATAATGTATATTTGTCGTCGCGCAATTTGAAGACCTCTAAAGTCGTAAAAAGCTCAGAATTAAGCACTTACGGTATTATGAATGCAAATAATATTGTATTTTTAGAAGGCTCTTTAGAAGGTGTTGAAGCAAATTTAGCAAAATAAGACGCTATGAGTATTTTAATAAAACCTGTTATAACAGAAAAAGCTACAAGAGATAGTGAGGAAATGAATCGCTATACTTTTGAAGTTAGTACAAGAACAAATAAGGTTGAAATTAAGAAAGCGGTAGAAGCTGCTTATGGTGTTTCAGTTGAAAAAGTTCGCACAATGAATGTCCGCCCGGATCGCAAGTCTCGTTACACGAAGTCTGGTGTTCTTTCTGGTAAAACAAATGCTATCAAAAAAGCAATTGTACAGCTGGCGGAAGGTGATACAATCGATTTTTATAACAACATTTAAGACAAAAAAATGTCAGTAAGAAAATTAAAACCTATCACTCCAGGGCAGCGATTTAGAGTTGTAAATGGTTTCGACCAGATTACAACTGATAAGCCGGAAAAAAGCCTATTGGCTCCGAAAAAACGCTCAGGAGGTAGAAATAATACTGGTAAGATGACCATACGCCAAGTTGGTGGGGGGCATAAAAAACGTTACCGTATTATTGACTTTAAACGTAACAAAGAGGGTATCCCTGCAACAGTTGCGTCAATTCAGTATGATCCTAATAGAACTGCGTTTATCGCACTTCTTAATTACCAAGATGGAGAAAAAAGGTATATCATTGCTCAAAATGGTTTACAAGTAGGTCAGAATTTAGTTTCTGGACCTAATGTAGCCCCAGAGATTGGAAATGCAATGCCGCTTTCAGATATTCCACTTGGTACTATAATCTCTTGTATAGAGTTGCGTCCAGGTCAAGGAGCTGTTATGGCTCGTTCAGCTGGAGCTTTTGCTCAGTTAATGGCGCGTGATGGTAAATTTGCTACTGTAAAGTTACCTTCAGGAGAAACAAGATTGATTCTAGCAACATGTATGGCTACAATAGGAGCTGTATCTAATAGTGATCACCAGTTATTAGTATCTGGTAAAGCTGGTAGAAGCCGTTGGTTAGGTCGTCGTCCACGTGTGCGTCCAGTAGTGATGAACCCTGTAGATCACCCAATGGGTGGTGGTGAAGGTAAATCTTCTGGAGGTCACCCTAGAAACCGTAATGGTGTACCTGCTAAAGGTTACAGAACGCGCTCTAAGACGAAGTCGAGTAATAAGTATATTGTAGAACGTAGAAAGAAATAATAAGATATGGCACGTTCATTAAAAAAAGGACCTTACGTTCACTATAAGTTAGAAAAGAAAGTTGCTGCAAATGTAGAAGGCAATAAGAAGACTGTCATTAAGACTTGGTCTAGAGCTTCTATGATAACTCCAGATTTCGTGGGGCAAACTATTGCAGTACATAATGGTCGCCAGTTTGTTCCAGTATATGTTACTGAGAATATGGTAGGTCATAAGCTAGGAGAATTTTCGCCTACGCGTTCTTATAGAGGACACGGAGCTGATAAGAAAAATAAAGGTAAAAGATAACAGGAGATGGGAGTTCGTAAAAAAGAAGCGGCAAATCGTCGCAAAGAGGCTAACAAGTCTATCGCTTTCGCGAAATTGAATAACTGCCCTACCTCTCCACGTAAAATGCGTCTTGTAGCAGATATGATACGAGGTACGCAAGTGGAAAGAGCACTTCAGTTATTGAAGTTTAGTAATAAAGAAGCATCACGTAAAGTTGAGAAACTAGTTCTTTCTGCAGTAGCAAACTGGGAAGCAAAGAATGAAGACGCAAGTGTTGAAGATGCAAATCTTTTTATTAAAGAGATCAAAGTGGATTCTGGAACAATGTTAAAGAGATTACGTCCAGCACCACAAGGTCGCGCGCACCGAATTAGAAAACGTTCTAACCACGTAACTGTGGTTCTTGGAGCAAAAGATAACACACAAAGCAATTAATTAGATGGGACAGAAGACAAATCCAATCGGAAATCGCCTTGGAATCATCAGAGGATGGGAATCTAACTGGTATGGAGGTAATGACTACGGTGATAAACTTGCCGAAGACGATAAGATTAGACGTTACATTCACGCTCGTTTAAGTAAAGCTAGTGTGTCTAGAGTAATCATTGAGCGTACGCTTAAACTTGTAACCGTTACTATTACTACTGCAAGACCTGGTATTATTATTGGGAAAGGTGGTCAGGAAGTAGACAAGTTGAAAGAAGAGCTTAAGAAACTCACAGGTAAAGAAGTACAAATTAATATTCACGAGATCAAACGCCCAGAATTAGATGCCTTTCTGGTAGGTCAAAGTGTTGCTCGCCAGATAGAAGGTAGAATTTCTTTCCGTCGTGCAATCAAGATGGCTATTGCGGCTGCAATGCGTATGAACGCTGAGGGTATTAAAATCCAGATTTCAGGTCGTCTGAATGGTGCTGAAATGGCACGTACAGAGTCTTATAAAGATGGACGTATTCCTTTATCAACTTTTAGAGCCGACATAGATTATGCTTTAGTAGAAGCTCATACTACTTACGGTAGATTGGGTGTTAAAGTATGGATTATGAAAGGTGAAGTATATGGCAAAAGAGAGCTTTCTCCATTAGTAGGACTTCAAAACAGTAAGTCTAAAGGTGGTGGTCGTAAGGACAACCGTGGGCCACGTCGTAGAAAGTAATTTTTTAAAAAGACAGTAAAAAATGTTACAGCCTAGAAAAACAAAATTCCG
>CAWUIT010000201.1:0-5321 GCA_963922345.1 uncultured Dokdonia sp.
GTGTAATTACCTAATTTTTGAAGGTTATTATCTGCGATAAAACGACCATTATCATCTATAATAAACTCACCTTCATTGTTGCGCAGATATCCTGTTCCATAAATATCTCCTATCTCACCACCTTCTTCTACTTGGAAAAAAACCGTTTGATTTGCACTATCATAAATACGGCTAAAGGCAAGCGTAAGTCTACCATCAGACTGTGGTAAGTCTTCTACTATAGATGTATTGGTGCTAAAATTAAAAGTCGAATTCCAGCGGAAATTTTCATTTATAATAGGTGTGAGGCTTGCAATAATCTCCACACCAGATGTACGCACTTTTCCTCCATTTACCACTTGTTGATTAAATCCTGAGGATATGGCTATTGGTAATGAGATAATTTGATCCTCGGTTAATGCATTATAGTAGGTAAAATCTAATGCAATTCTATCGTTTAAAAATCGCACATCTGTACCTACCTCAAAAGACGTGGTTTGCTCAGGTCTTAAATTTGCATTGGGTATAAAATTCTGAGCGCTAAATGTAGGCTGGCTATCAAATGGCGTTTGAGAGATAAAAGCCCCACTGGTTTGATAAGGGTTTGTGTCATTTCCTACCTGTGCAACACTAGCACGTAGTTGTAAATAACTTACTTCTTTAGGAAGATTAAATACGTTTGACCCTATAAAACTAACACTAGCCGAAGGATAGAAGAATGAAACATTATCTGCAGCAAATGGAGTCGCAAGAGAGCTAGACCAGTCATTACGTCCCGTAATGTCTAGATATAAATAATTCTTGTAACCCAATTTTGCGATTCCGTAAAAGGAATTGATGCGCTTTTCTGATTCAAATTGAAAAGCTTCAATAGGCGAGGCGGCATTGTTTAAATTAAAGATACCAGGCTGTGCAAGATTTACAGTCTGTACTTGCTTTGTAGCTGCATTCTGACTTAATCTATTACCTCCTATACTGGTATCTAAAGAAAAGTCGCCAAATGTATTTTGATAATTAAGCAAGAAGTCTGTATTAATCTCTCTGTAAAAAACATCGTGCTCGGCATATCCTCCGTTTTGAAAACGATTAGAGCTGAAGTTTCTTAGAAACTGTCTGCGCTCATTGCTATAGTCCATCCCTGTGCGTACGGTAAGTTTTAAGTTTTGAGCTAGTTCCTGCGTAAAGGCTACATTTCCAAAAACACGATCTCGGTTGAATGAGTTTCTATTTTCTTCTAGAATAAAAAAGGGATTATCAAAAAATGTATAGTTAAATGAATATTGCTGTACACCTTCTAATCCGGGTTGCCAGTAATCTCTAAGACTATCTATATTAAGTGATCGTGGTCCCCAGGCCACTAGAGAATAATTTACGTTCTCACTACCATAACCATTTGATGGACGATTGTCACTACGAGAGTTTACATAGCTTATGCTCGCGGTAACTTTCGTTTTCGTGGTAGGTTTGAAGTTAAGCTTTGTAGCGATAGTCTGTCTATCTAAGTTTACGCCTGGAATAATAGATTCACTACGTAAATCTGTAAAAGATAACCTAAAATTACCCTTATCAAAACCACTTGACACAGATACGTTATTTATAGTGGTTACTCCAGTCTCATAAAAGTCTTTGAGGTTGTCTGGATTAGATCTAAACTCAGTAGGAGTAATGGGTAATCCAGAATATAATGCCGTATCTCCTCCACGAACTACGGTACCATCGGCTAGGGTTACAGGGCTATCAAATTGTGGTATGAGGTTGCCTACATCTAGACGTGGTCCCCAAGAATAGGTGATATTATCAGAAATACCGCCGCCCAGGCCATCTACATATTCAAAAACACCTCCTTGGCCTTGACCAAATTCATTCTGAAAGTCTGGTAATTGAAATGCACTATCAAAAAAGATAGAGGAATTTATACTTATCCCCAGTCCTTTATTATTGCTACCATCTTTGGTCTCTATGACGATGACACCATTTGACGCACGTGTACCATATAATGCGGCAGCACTTGGGCCTTTTAGTACAGATACAGAGGCAATGTCATCAGGATTCACTTCCATAGCGCCATTTCCAAAATCTACTTCTTGAAACCCTGCGGCAGCTTCATTTGTGAAGTTAAAAACAGTATTGTTATTTATAGGTACCCCATCTACCACAAACAGCGGATTATTATTAGAAAACGAAGCCTCTCCTCGTATACTTATGCGGGAGGAAGACCCTACTCCCGTTGCTCCTTGCGTGATGTTTACTCCAGCGAGTTTACCAGCTAGGTTGTCTAGAAAATTAACAGATTTTACTTCGTCTATATCTTCAGAAGATATGGTTTGAACAGTATATCCTAACTCTCTCGTATTGCGTTTTACACCGAGCGCAGTGACCACAACTTCGTCCAGACCTTCAGAACTTTCTGAGAGCTGCACATCGATGCGAGTTTGACCCGCAACCGGAATGGTTTGTGACGTATAGCCAAGAGAGGAAAATTTGAGCGAACTATCATTGCTCGAGACTTCTATGCTATAGTTACCATCTTCATCTGTGATGGTTCCTTGATTTGTATTGAGTACTAGAACATTTACAAATGGTATAGTTGTGCCATCTGTGGCAGTAGTTACCGTTCCAGTAACTGTAATTTGAGCATATATACTTACAGAAAATAGCAAGCATATACTCAGGTATATGTGTTTCATAATAAGAGGTTGATTTGATAAATAAGCTTGGAAATAGAAAAAGATCTACTCCTAGAGTAGCTACTTTTTAGCAAATCATTCGTGGGGAGCCCTTATTAAAGTAAATCGCACGATGCGATTCAAAATTAGGCTGTATAGTGTAATAGAATAGAATTGATTTTTTACCCAACACATCTTTAATAAGAAGATGTATTCTATAGGGTAAACGTTTCTGTTTCCTCAAGATAGTTTTAAGATCTCTAAGCGAGTCAATATCTGTAAGAGTCTCCAGTCTATAGATGGTTGTACGCTTTCGCGAAAGCGTACGAGAAATAGCCTGATTAAGAGTACGAGACTGCCAAGGTAGTCTTTGAAAGATGTCCTTTTTAAAATGCGTCTTGCGCAACCCCATTAAATAAAAACCACCATCTGTACTTGGCCCTAAGATGAGTGAGTGACTCTCAAGCTGCTTTTGGGCTGTAAGAATATGTGCGGCTTCAAGATGAGGTGTATCATTTCCAATGGAAATAACCTGATCATAACCCTGAGCATAAATTGAACTTACCGCATTTGCTAGACGCTCTCCAAAGGTTGATCCCCTCTGATCTTTTTCTGTGCATAAAAAATAGGGGAGACCAGTTTCCTTAGCTACTTGGATGGTCTGTCTGTTAAGTTCTTCAAATAATGCTACAGACTGCCCCAGCTTCTTATGAGAAGCTTCCTCACGAGCCGTCCGGGCAAAAATAAGTATGGCGGTATGATTCTTTTTCACCTTAGTTTTAAGGAAATAGGCGTTTATTTTTAGGCTACTGTACCTTGACAACTACTACCAGCTCCAGCAGTACAACCGTAGCAATGTTGCGAGATGATAATATTTCTTCCCTCGAGTAAGTCTTCATTATACTCAGAAATGTGTTGTTTTTTACCATTTACAGGCAACTCCAACATTTGATTAAAATCGCAGTCATATAAATAGCCATCCCAACTTATAGATAATGTGTTGGTGCACATAACATTCTGTACAGCAGCGGGATTGTATGCTTCAACAAGTTGATACATATAATCTTCATAGTTTTCTGAGGCTACGAGATAATCAAGAAATCGTGCGATAGGCAAGTTTGTAATTGCAAAAAGATTGTGAAACTGGATTCCAAAATCTTCCATTAGTGCTTTTTTAAAGTCTTTTTCCATACTTGCTTGGTCCCCTGGTAAAAATGCTCCAGAAGGATTATAAACAAGATCAAGACGAAGATCGCTATCTGGCATACCATAGCCACGCTCATTTAATTCTTGTAGTGCCTTGATAGACTTGTCAAAAACACCATCGCCGCGTTGCTTATCTGTCTTACCTCTTGTCCAGTGTGGCATAGATGAGATAACGTGTACATTGTGCTTTTTGAAAAAATCGGGTAGGTCGTAATATTTTTTGTTTGCACGTATAATCGTGAGATTAGATCGTACAATAAAATCTTTAATACCTGCCTTACTAGCCTCTTCTACAAAACGTCTAAAGTTAGGATTCATCTCTGGCGCTCCACCAGTAAGATCTAGCGTGTGTGCCCCAGTGTTGCGTATAATCTCCAGGCATTGTTCCATAGTGTCCCACGTCATAATCTCCTTGCGATCAGGTCCAGCGTCTACGTGACAGTGGTCGCACACTTGATTACACATATAGCCCACATTAATCTGGAGTATTTCTAGCTTTTTAGCTTTTAAGGGAAATTGATTGGTCTCTCTTATTTTCTTTGCAAAAGTGGGGAGTTCTCCATTTTTAAATATGCCATTGGATAGAATTTCCAATTGCTTATTTGCTTGTGCGAGTTCACTTCCTTCTTTTTTTAATGATTTTGTTGCTGACATTAAGTGTATTTCTCTTATGAGTAATGCTATTTTTTTATGCGTAGTTTTTTTGCTTTCGCGAAAGCGTAAGACGCCTCCTTAACAAAGTTTCTATTGGGAACTAACCATCTAGCTTGTTTACTTTATTCATCATCATCACCCCGTGTACAAGCGTTGCGCCACTTTTTATGGCGGCTCCTGTGTGAATGGCTTCCATCATCTCTTCTTTAGTAATGCCTTTTTGAAGTCCGTCCTTTGTATATGCATCGATGCAATAAGGACACTGCTCTGTGTGAGCCACGGCAAGTGCGATAAGAGATTTCTCACGTGCGGTAAGTGCGCCTTCTTCAAAAACTTTACCATAGTAGTCAAAGAACTTGTTACCCAGCTCCTCACTCCACTCAGTGATTTTTCCGAATTTTCTTAAATCTTTTGGGTCGTAGTATTGGTCTGCCATAATTATGTGTCGTGTAAAAGCACGAATATACCTTTAATCGTATTTCTTTACAATTACTTACGAAATAATTGAAAATTGGGTTTGATAGGTTGTGCTATTTAAAATTTGCGGTTGTGTGATTTGAGAGAGACAGTTTCTAAAATATTGTATTTGAATTGTTTTGAGAATTTTTCAAGTAGACAGAGTGGGAGAGAGTTTTGATGCACTTATATAGCAACCTTGAAAAATGACTATTTTTTTGAATTTTATTTCAAATTTAGTTGGTAGGTTATAGAAAGGTTTTATATTTGCATCCGCTTACGCGAGGTACCTTAGCTCAGTTGGTAGAGCAACGGACTGAAAATCCGTGTGTCCCTGGTTCGATTCCTGGAGGTACCACA
>CAWUIT010000202.1:0-5306 GCA_963922345.1 uncultured Dokdonia sp.
ACAGGAAAAAGAGCACACTCGAGTGGCATTTTTCGCGAAAGCGTAGGTGCAGGTGCAAATTTTGAACTTGCTCGTATTCTTAATGCATTTTATACAGATGTTCGTGGTCCAGAATTATTAAGTTTTAATCCAGGGATGATGCTAGGAGGCACCACGATGGAACTTGATGCAAATAAAAGTAAGGGGGCTATTTTTGGAAAAGGAAACGTTGTTGCACAAACCGCATATGTGCAAGGCGGTTTGCGCTTTATCTCAGAAAAACAAAAAGAGGATGCCCGTACTAAAATGCGTGAGATCGTTGCAAATAATTTACCACAGACCAGTGCTATTGTAGAATTTCAAGATAGTTATCCAGCAATGAAGCCTACTCCAGAAAATTACGAATTGCTTGAGACTTTAAGCCAGGTGAGTCTAGATATGGGGGTCCTTCAGTAGAAGCGTATGATCCAGGGAAGAGAGGTGCTGCAGATGTTTCTTTTGTTGCGCAGTATGTTGCCTGCCTAGATGGTTTAGGTACCATGGGGACTGGTGCACATACCCCTCAAGAAACTGTGAATCTTAATACCATCGAGATGCTTACAAAGCGTACAGCTATCTTAATCTACAGATTGATTAATGAGGAAAGATAGCCTACATAAGAGTGTTTAACTTTCATAAAAGTTAATACGTTATAAAGTAAAAGCCCTATTTCTAAAGGAAATAGGGCTTTGTGATTATAGTTACTACTATTGTTCCTTTATGATTTTAAAGGTTTGTACACCCTGACGGCTAGTAACCCTTAAAAGATATAGCGCTTCTGGTAAATCTTTTAAGTTAATCGATGCTCCCATTGCTTGCTGTTTAACCATACGTCCCAATAAATCGTATACTTGTATAGAAGTAATAGGAATTCCTGATTCTATGGTTAAAACATCTTTTACTGGATTTGGGTAAATAGAAATGGGTGATACTAGATTCTCACCAAGGCCTAAGGGTTCATCAACTGTAAGTTGAAAACTACCCTCTGTTGCATTACCACCGTCATCACTTACTGTAAATGTCACCGTGTAGACTCCAGTGCTCAATTCGGTTCCTATGGTTGGATCTTGAGTGATTTGTGTAACACAATTATCATTTACGATGAGGTTTGTGGTATAATCCTCTACAGTATAGATCATAGTAACATCATCTGCAACGACCACTAGATCTTCTGGAATACTATTCACATCAAGTTCTGGAATACTAGTGTCCAGCACGGTTACCGTTGCTATACAGGAGTTAGAGTTTCCGCTGGTATCTGTGGTAGTGAGAGTCACTTCATTTTCTCCTAAGTCATCACAACTAAACGTGTCAACACTAAGCGTTCTTGTAATAGCACTACAATTATCTGTACTATCATTGAGATCTACATCAGAGGGCGTTATGGTGGCTATCCCATTTTCATCAAGCTCTACGGTAAACGTATTACATATGGCGGTTGGCGCTATTTCATCTACAACGGTCACCATTGCTTCGCACGTCTCTGCATTTCCAGAATTATCGGTTACAAATAGTGTTACTGTATTTTCGCCTAAATCATCGCAGGTAAAGGAGAAGTTGCTAAGGTCTAATCCTACAGAGCCGCAGTTATCAAAACTTCCATTATCTATATCTTCTACAGTTATTGTTGCTTGACCAGCGGCATCAAGTGCAACAGTTATATTTTGACAAATTGCTGTAGGAGGTAGATCATCAATTACGGTAACTACTGTAGAACAAGAAACTGAGAATCCCGCCGTGTCTGTAGCGGTAAGTGTTACTGTGTTTTCTCCTACGTTTGAACAGTCAAAGCTAGTCACATCTATTTCCAGACTTGCAATACCGCAATTATCTGTACTTCCATTATCAATGTCACTTACGTCTATCGTAGCAGCTCCGTTTTCATTGAGGGAAATTGTAAATGGATCTACACAGATAGCCATTGGTGGAAATTCATCTTCTACAGTTACTAGAGCGATGCAACTGGCTGAGTTTCCAGCAGCATCTGTTCCTGTTAAGGTTACTTCGTTTTCTCCAAGATTATTACAGTCAAATGTTGAGATATCGATTTCTAGCGTTTCGATCCCTACATTATCTGTACTTCCTCCATCTATATCACTAGCGGTAATAGTTGCTTGACCATTCTCATCTAAAAAAATTGTAAGGTCCTGACAGACCATCGTAGGAGCTGCAATATCTGCAGGTGGTTCTGGTGTTCTAAAGATATTTTGAATGGTGTTTGTAATGATAGCGGGATTTTGATCAAAATAAATTTCAGCCGTGTTTGATACAATGGTTTCTTCGACGATGTCGTCTTTTACGCGTACGCGAAATTTTACCCAACCATCATTATTCTCATCATCAAAGGGTAAGAAAATGTTGTTGAAACTAAATCGTAGTAAGCGATTCACATTTTCGCCGGAAGGCAAAAAGTCAACTTCTACCGCGTTACTCGATTCTAATAAAGTGAAAGAACTTGGAATAATAGTTTCCTCAAGTTCATCTAGGATGTAAATATCTTTTGCCGGAAAATTACCTGTATTCTCAAATCGGATGGTATAGGTAAGCCATTTGCGGGCAATGTCTGTCTCGTTTATTTCTAGTGCGTTACCGCCTTCGACCATT
Organism: uncultured Dokdonia sp.; assembly: GCA_963922345.1. Lineage (GTDB taxonomy): Bacteria > Bacteroidota > Bacteroidia > Flavobacteriales > Flavobacteriaceae > Dokdonia. The sequence goes on from CAWUIT010000202.1 coordinate 2,623, forward strand.
TTATCATTTGGATCATATGCACTATAAACAGGCGATTCTATAATAGCTGGAGAATATACTTCGCTAGGATCAATAAATGTCCCATCCTGTGGGGGATCTGATGGATCGATGTACGGACTGTTCAAATCCTCACTAGGGAGTGGCACATAACCATAGTCGCGACTTTCTTCTGGATAAAGAATGTAAACATCACCACCCGGTGGTACCTCGCTAGCGTCTTCATAATCTGGGCTGGAAGTGCTCTCTGTTGTTGTGATAATCACTGTTCCATTTTGTGTAGGGTCAAACAGATCTGTACTAATTTCTACTACCCAGGTGTCTCTAGGTGAAATCTGAGGTATGGTGAATAAGACCCTGCGTTGAGCAGTTTCTTCTGTAAGGGTGAATGGTATACTATTATCTTCTGTTTTTACATAGGCAGTAGGTGCTATACCAGGAATACTCCAACGACCGTTTTTGGGATTAATGGCGATTTTGCTATGCAACTGTTCGAGTCCATTGGGATCAATTTTTGTAAATTTTACATCCAGTATTTCTGGAAGATCACCCCCATCTTTATTTTCAAAAAGGAAGGTGGTACCTAGTTGATTAAACGTTTTTGTGGTAGACATATTTGTGATGGCGAGCGTAAATGTATTTTCAAAAGCTTCCCTCTCAAAGCCCCACACGCCTAAGCGTTGACCTTGTTTATAGTAAATACTATTGTAGTCTTTTACATCAATAATAAAATCAATATTCTCATAATTTTGGTCTAGTGATGTAACGGCAACATCTTGCGCTCTGTCCAAGAGGTAAAAATCATCACTTAGCGTATTTACTACAATGGTGTGTGTTAGATTTTCTGCTTGCGCGAAAATTCTATACACTCCCTGAGCGTCTGTTACTGTATTTTGCACTTCTCCATCTACTTGCAGGGACACAGAGACCCCAGCTATAGCCTCACCATCATCATACAGGTTGTTACCGTTTATATCTCCATATAATCTTCCAGAAATAATTCCCTTTGTAATTCCGTTAGTTCGATAATAGGGTGCTGGATCATCATCTATAATTTTATAAAAGCCTCGCGAGCTATTAATCCAGTAATCTCCATCTTGATCAATAATAATATCATCTGTTGTGCTTGTATTTTCGGTGGGTAATAAACTGTCATTAGGATAATCTACTAGGTTGACAGACTCAATAATAGGTTCTGTCGCTGTTGGATTTTCGATGGTGTGGATATCGCCATCAAGGCCACCTACTGTGACAATATGCATCTTACCATTGATGTCTACCTGTCCATCTTGTATCGTACCAAAATCAAAAAGATCATTTGGAAAGGCATATTCTAGGTCATCTTTGTAAAAAATTGCATCAGTAGAGCTTAACAACCAGATACCTCCATCTGGTGCAACCTCAATGCCACGTGTAGGTCCAAAATCATTGGTAAGCGCTATTTCTGTAAAGGACTCCGTCGTCCTATCAAAACGCAATAAGCTTGCACTAGGGGAACTACTTTTAACTGCCCAAAAGATACCATTTGCATCTACTGCACCTCGAAAATAGCTTGTCAAGCTAATTGATGGATCTAGATCATATCTCTGGACTAGATTGTCCTGTATATAAATTTCAATGGTTCTAGCCGTTTGATTGAAAACCCAAATCTGATCATTGTATTGAGTGACAAAACGATCTCCACCTTGATTTTCTGTAGGATACTCATAAGAGATGGGTTCATATACCTTTCTTACATCAGAGCCTTCTCCTGGCACACCTAGATTAGAAACAAATCGGTCATCATCATCAAGAGCTCCTTGCCTGCCTGAAGGTAGGAAACTACGATTTTCTTGAAAAATATCATTCTCATCTATAGTTACAATGATATCATCTAACTCATTACTCCATATAGAACCTCCTGTTGAGGTGGGATGTGCCTCTCTAAAGCGCTCGATCATCCAGAATGATATATTTCCTGGGGCATTATCATTGCGACCCGTCCAGACGTCACCATCTCTTATGGCAACTTCATAGTTGTCATTATTACCACTAGAAAAATCATTTGTAGTGTAAAAGGTTACGCCATCTATAACATACACTTCATTAGGGACGTATGTGATGGGAACGCCAAAACTCTCAAAGTCTTCGAACTCAATAAAGTTCCATTCGGGTGTGGTATTTGTAAAATCAAGATCTGCAACCCCACTATAATTTGAGATAGAAACATGAACAAGGCCGTTAGGATTTAACGCAATACTTATAGGTAAAATATCGACTACAGAATTCCCTGGATTTTCTCTTGTGTAAACTTCAAAGCTTTCATTTAAAATATCAAATTTTGTTACTCCTCCCGCGTTATTGTCTGATGCTTGTTGAGCAAGCCATATCATCCCATCGTCTGCAATTACAAAATCATTTACTTTATCAAATGGCAAGAGACCTGTATTTGTGGCGTCATACTTTGTGATTTGAGTAGGATTAGAAAGATTTATTGCAAAGAGACCAAACGTTGAACCCGAATAAAGGACACCCTCCTTTACGACTGTAGTCACCACATTGGTGCCTGGAAAAACCTCAAATAGATCGCTGGAGTCATTTAGTAAAGTAAACCCATCATTTACATATTCATATAAGTATCTATTTCCTCCAGATATCATAAATGTAAATACGCGATCAGACTCAGGATCATAGGTAATATTGCGTAT
>CAWUIT010000203.1:0-5258 GCA_963922345.1 uncultured Dokdonia sp.
TAGAATTTGTAGGAGCAGATAAGCACGAAAATTTCATCATTAAAAATGGTATTGTACAATGAAAAGATCTTCTTACATCCTCATAGGCTTATGTATACTTGTTATTGTCGCTGCCGAAACTTGGCTAGATTTATTTTTAGATGAAAGTTCGCTGGCAGCAAAGATTTGGCTAGCCATTACCATAGCTATCATCTTTCTAGTAATTACTTTCCAAAGACAAAAAAATTCATCATCAAAAAACTAATAATTATGAAACAAATACCGAAGTCAAATCGCAGCATTCAAATAGGTAAATTTTTTCTGGGGCTCATTACAAGCGCTGCAGTCTACTATCTCTTTTTTAGTTAATCACCAAAATCAATATTTATGAAAACTATAAATAATTCAATTCTATCAACGCCATTAGTTTGTAGAAAAACCAGATTGCCTGCAGACTGCTTTGCCCAGATCGGTAAGCTCACGATAGGTGCGCTCACAGCTTTTGCAATATTATTTCTCATTCATGTATCAAATCATTAAAAAACAAATAATTATGACTGTATTAATCAGATTAATCATCGGGATCCTAGTAGGGCTTTTTACGCAGGTAATCGTCGCACAATCGTTAAGTGGTTCTTATAAAGGAACCCTTGAAGTCCAAGGAATGGAGCTAGAACTTATATATAATTTCAAAAGTGAAGAGGAAAGTCTTACTGCCACACTGGATGTCCCTGCGCAAGGTGCTCTAGGCATTGCGATGGATAGTGCATCTTTAGAAGTAAATAAGATTTCTATAGCAAGTCAAAAACTCAAAATGACCTATATTGGGACTCGTGACACAGAAAAAATAATAGGCACCTACCATCAACTAGGTACCGACTATCCACTTACTTTAATGAAAATAGAAAAAACACTTCCTGGTAACCCATCGTTACCATCGTCAGAACAAGATATAGCAGCACTCATCGCAAGAGAGGATGGGAATTTTAAATACTCTGTAGAAGATTATTTTAGAAAAGCCGATGCTTCTGGCTTTACATTATCTCCTAATGGAGCTTACATCTCCTATATGAAGCGCCGTGAAGACGGTAAACAAGATCTCTATGTCAAAACAACAGAGACGCAACAAGAAAACATCGTAGTTTCCCAAGATGAGGACATAATAAGAGGGCACTTTTGGGCCAGTGATAACCGTTTGCTTTACGCACAGGATACAAAAGGAGATGAAAATTACCACTTATATGGAGTAGATGTAGATGGGAACAATAAGAAAGACTTGACTCCCTATCCTGGGGTGAGGGTAACTCTACTAGCTATTTTACGTGAAGATCCGGCCCACGTCATCATCCAGATGAACAAGATTAACCCTCAACAATTTGAACCGTATAAGTTAAACATTAATACAGGTACTGTAGAACAGTTGTATACTGTAAAAGATGGTGATCCTGCCGTTGCTGGATACGAGTTTGACAAAGATGGTAACTTGAGAGCCCTTACTCGCATTATAAATGGTGTTGATACAGAAATACTATACAAGATTGACGGTGAGTTTAAACAACTTAAGGTAGTTCCTTTTGGAGATGGATTTGGAATTATCAGATTTAACTACCGTACACCATATGAACACGATGCTTATGTAATTTCAAATCTAGATTCAGACAAAACTCAGATTCTCCGTTTTGATTTAAAAGAAAATAATGTGCTTGAGACAGTTTATCAAGATGATACGTATGACGTGAGCGGACTATCGCTTTCGCGAAAGCGTAACTACGAGATTGATTATTTTTCTCACACTGCAGAAAAGACCGTTATAAAACCTGTAAGTGATACTTATAAAAAACTTCACAAACGTCTGAAAGAGGAATTTGGGTCAAAAGAGTTTTATACAGTAGGCAGGACCGAAGAGGAAGATAAATATATGATTCTTGTGACTAGCGATCGCATCGTGGGTGAATATCATCTATACGATGCAAGAGAGGATAAGGTGACATTGCTTTATAAATTGTTACCACATCTTAAAGAGCAAGATATGGCAGAGATGAGCCCTATCTCTTTTAAGAGTCGTGACGGTAAAACGATACACGGGTACCTTACAATGCCGCAGGATATTGAGCCTGGAGTAAAAGTGCCTATGATTGTAAATCCGCACGGTGGGCCGCAGGGTATACGTGACACCTGGGGATTTAATCAAGAAGCCCAGCTTTTTGCTAGTCGTGGTTATGCCACGCTACACGTAAATTTTAGAATTTCTGGCGGGTATGGAAAAGAGTTTATGAACAGTGGTTTTGGGCAGATAGGGCGCAAAGTAATGGATGATATTGAAGATGGTATTGATTATATAATAGCTCAAGGTAAGATTGATAAAAATCGAGTTGCCATTTATGGAGGTAGTCACGGGGGATATGCAGTGCTAAGAGGGATGATTAAAACCCCTGAGAAATATGCTTGTGGTGTAGATTATGTTGGGGTAAGTAATCTTAACACATTTATGACCACTTTTCCTTCGTACTGGGAAAATTACAGAGCGATGGTCGAAAAAATCTGGTATGATCCTAAAATCCCAGAACAGCAAAAAATCATGAACGAGATCTCACCTGCATTGCATACAGATAAGATTGTAAAACCTCTGTTTGTAGTACAAGGTGCAAATGATCCAAGAGTTAATATAGACGAGGCAGATCAGATTGTAAAAAAGCTACGAGCCCGTGGTGTAGAAGTTCCTTATATGGTGAAGTATGACGAAGGGCACGGCTTTGCAAAGGAAGAAAACAGACTACACCTTTATAAAGCAATGATGGGATTTTTTGCGGTGCATCTTAAATAGGTAACACAAAAATCTTTTAAATAATGAAAAAAGCTCTAACTATTTCAGTTAGAGCTTTTGCTATTTCAGTGCAAAAAAATATCTCATTGCGGCTGTAGTTAAGGTCTTAAATAGCTTTGGTAAGGGATCACCTCTCACCCTCCCACTCAGCATAAAACTGATCAAGGAATGATTGCATGTAGTCGTGGCGGTGTGCTGCAAGTCTTTTACCTGTTTCTGTATTCATACGGTTTTTAAGAAGCAGTAATTTTTCATAGAAGTGATTGATAGTAGGCGCTGTAGAAGCTTTATATTCTTCAACGGTCATATTGAGATTAGGCTTAATAGCTGGATCATATAGTTTTCTATTTTTAAAACCTCCATAGTTAAATGTCCGTGCGATACCTATGGCACCTAAAGCGTCTAACCGGTCTGCATCTTGCACAACATCCAGCTCTAGAGAGGTAAACTCTTGAGTTTTATGACCGCCCTTAAACGAGATGTTTTTAATAATTTGCACCACGTGCTCAATAACGGCGCTGTCACAGTTTTGACTTACAAGAAATTCGGTTGCCATTTTTGGTGCAATGGTTTCATCTCCATCACAAAATTTTGAGTCGGCAATATCGTGAAGCAGGGCTCCAAGTGCTACTACAAGCAAGTCCACATTTTCGCCCCGAGCGATGAGCAAAGCATTTTTATAAACGCGCTCAATGTGAAACCAATCGTGACCCCCTTCGGCATTTCTCAGCGTTTTCTTTACAAAGGCGATGGTGTTATCAACAAGATCTGAATGATTGTTAAGCATTAGAGTAGAGCGTTTATGATTCAATTTGTAGTTAGTACGCTTTCGCGAAAGCAAAAAAACCACTCCTCAGAGAAAAGTGGTTTTGATGTATTGTGTTAAAGATAAATGATGCCTTTAATCTACATGCTCATTAAAAGCATCCATAAGATTTTCTGCAATCATCTCTGCAGGTCTTCCTTCAATATGGTGACGCTCAAGCATATGTACTAACTCGCCGTCTTTGAAAAGCGCCATAGACGGACTTGACGGTGGGAAAGGAACCATAAAAGAGCGAGCAAGGTCTGTTGCTTCTCTATCTACTCCTGCAAAAACAGTGTATAAATTGTCTGGCTTCTTACCGCTTGCCGTGGCGTGTACAGCCGCAGGGCGCGCGTTACGAGCAGCACAACCGCATACAGAATTTACAACCATAAGGGTTGTTCCTTCTTTTTTCATCGCAGCTTGTACGTCTTCTGTTGTATGTAATTCTGTGAAGCCATTATTTGTTAGGTCTTCACGCATAGGTTTTACTAAATCTGGTGGATACATAATCAATATATTTTAAAACAAAGTTACAAAAAGCATTCCTCCTTTACTATGACGGAAAATTTGACAGGTACTTACGATTCTTGAACCAAATACACCAGTATTTAAGTAAAGATGACACCTATCGTAACTATCGATTATTGCATACGTCTAACCTAGAGAACTCGTAAATTTGTACACATAAGTATATTGTTTATATGATTAAATATGTAGGAGCCATAATTGGGTGGTTTATAGGGAGAGGTTTTTTTGGCGCTGTGATAGGGTATTTTTTAGGAAGTGCCGTAGACATGATGTTTAATCAAAATAAAGGCAACACCGCAGGGCGAGGTAGTGGACAAGCTTTTAAAGATGCATTTGATAGGGCAACACAGCAAAATGTATCTCCAGGAGATTTTGAACTTAACTTACTGTCACTAGCATCTATTGTCATTAAAGCAGATGGAAAAGTAAGTCAAACAGAGCTAGATTATGCAAGGCAGTATTTTGTAAGAGCATATGGTAAGGAACGCGCAAATGCGACCTTTAGAACTTTTAATGAGGTCATTAAAAATAGAGAGATAAGTGCCTCTAGAATATGTACCTATCTCAACGCTAGGACGCGGTATGAGGTGCGCTTACAAATTCTACACTTTCTTTTTGGTATAGCACAAGCAGATGGTCAAGTGAGCCAACCAGAAGTAAATGTGCTAGGAACAATTGCTGGATACTTTAGAATAAACCTTCAGGATTTTGAAAGTATCAAGAATATGTTTGTAAAAAAGGCAGACAGTGCCTACAAGATTCTTGAGATTGAGAAGACAGCCAGTAATGATGAGGTTAAAAAGGCCTTTAGAACTATGGCAAAAAAGTACCATCCAGATAAATTAATGGATATGGATGAGGCATATAGAAAAGGTGCCGAAGAAAAGTTTAGAAACGTACAAGAAGCTTACGAAACGATCCAGAAGGAGCGAGGCTTATAGATTGATCTTTACCTTGAAAGCACTTTAAGTGCGGCTTTAATAAAGGGCACTTTTGGCGTACTTAGTATCACACTTAGTTCGTCCTTAAAGGAAGACTCTTCATCTAGAAATCTAAAAATATTGTCTACCCTTCCTTTTTCAAACATTCTTGTAAAAATTTCGGCGCCCAGCTCATTGT
>CAWUIT010000204.1:0-5215 GCA_963922345.1 uncultured Dokdonia sp.
TTTAGATACGCTTAGTTTCTATTTCGCTTTCGCGAAAGCGTAGCTATTCCTACTTTAGTATATCGAAATTACTGGCTTATGCAACAAAATCAGACTTGGTGGAAAGAAGGAATTGTTTATCAAATATATCCACGGTCCTTTAATGACACTACTGGGAATGGATTAGGAGATTTACCTGGCATCATAGAGAAGCTAGATTACATTAAAAGCTTAGGTGTAGATATCATATGGCTTAATCCTATTTATGACTCTCCTAATGATGACAATGGATACGACATACGTGATTATCGTAAAATTATGTCTGAATTTGGAACTATGGCAGATTTTGATGCGCTTCTCAAAGGAATGAAAGAAAGGGGGCTACGTCTTATTATGGATCTCGTTGTAAATCATTGTAGCGACGAGCACGAGTGGTTTAAAGAAAGTAGAAAGTCAAGAGAAAATTCGTACAGAGATTACTTCCACTGGTGGCCAGCAGAAAAGGGAACACCTCCAAAACGATGGAGCTATTTTGATGTAGAAGAGAATGCCTGGCAGTATGATGCACTTACTGACGCTTATTACTTGCATTACTTTGCTGTCAAACAACCAGACCTTAAATGGGAAAATCCCAAAGTGAGACAAGAGATTTATGATATGATGCATTTCTGGTTTCAAAAAGGGGTGGATGGTTTCCGTATGGATGTGATTCCTTTTATTAGTAAAGACACCAGCTATCCAGAGATAGATGCTCAGGAACCTCACGAGTATATTGCCTATTATGCAAATGGTCCCAAAGTACACGACTATCTCAATGAATTAAATAGAGAGGTTATCTCAAAATATGATGCTTTTACGGTAGGTGAAGGTCCTGGTATTGCAATAGATCAGGCATTGGACTTTGTACATGAAGACCGTAAGGAAATGGATATGTTTTTTCATTTTGACCTTATGAGTTTGGACCGTGCTCCTGGAGAAGTATTTAAAATGCGAGAGGGTGGATATAAACTCTCAGAGTTTAAAAAAGTTTTTACAGATTGGGATCACGCTTTCGCGAAAAATGGCTGGGGTTCATTATTTCTTGCTAATCACGACTTCCCAAGAAGTGTAAGTCGATGGGGTAATGATAGTCCTGAGCATTGGAAAAATAGTGCTACCCTACTTCACACCTTTTTACTTACCATGCGTGGTACTCCCTATTTTTATCAAGGGGACGAGATTGGAATGACCAATGTTCGATTTACAGATATAAATGATTACCGCGATATTAATACCATAAACAGATACCAAACAGTAGTAAATCGTGGAGAAGATGTTGCTGCTTTTATGGAAAGTGAGCAACACGCAGCGCGTGAGAATGCGCGTACCCCTATGCAATGGGATACTACTGAAAATGCTGGGTTCACTAAAGGTGCACCCTGGATTAAGGTAAATTCTGATTATAAAGATGGTATAAATGTAAAGGAGCAAGAAAAGAAAAAAGACTCTGTCCTCTCTTACTTCAAGCAAATTACAGCACTACGAAAGAAACATCCTGCCCTTGTATACGGGGATTATAGATGCATAAAACCAGAAGATGAACAAGTATATTGTTATACCAGAACACTGCAAGACCAGCGATTTTTGATTTTATTAAATTTCTGCGATGAGACGGTTCGCTTCTCACTACCCTTGGATGTGAGCTATAATCGAAAAGTTAAGCTTATAAGCAATGATAAAATTTTAGATGATAAAACATTCAAGGAGTTTGCATTGAGACCTTGGCAAGCTATAGTGTATAAAATAGAGATTTAAGGTAGGAGAATGAAAATGGCAATGGCGATAAAAACGATAATTTGTAGCCATTTTAGTATACCATTAGAGGCGTTACTGCTCTGTAGTAATTTTGATATTTTTCCAGATATGATAGCGATGCTTGCAAATATCAAAAGGGAGATAAGCATAAATACTAAACCTAAAATATAGAATTGAGCTACAGTATTACCCTCTGGTTTCCACAAAAATCCTGGAAATAAAGCAAGGAAGAACAAGGTGACCTTTGGGTTGAGAATATTCATTAAGAACCCTTGTTTAAACAATGCGCTATATGATTTACGGGGCACACCGTCATCAAGTGTTATTTGAGCATCACTAGTAAAGACTTTATAAGCAAGAAAAAACAAGTACGCAGCACCAGCGATTTTTATAATCCAAAAAAGTGTAGGAGATGATGTAATTATTGTAGAAACCCCAAATGCAATAAGTGTTGTGTGAACAATACATCCAGAAATGAGACCTGCGGTTGTAGCAAGTCCAGACTTAGTGCCATTTGCAATACTTTGAGTCAGTACGTATATATTATCTGGTCCTGGAGAAATAGCCAATAACGCAGTAGCAATAGTAAAAGCAAGAAGAGAATCTATCACCTATAATCGTATTTATACTTAAACTAGCATTCTTTAAAACTCATTTTGATTAGGTATAACTCTACGCTACCACTGTCGTTCTTTCCATAGAGTGTATAGTCCTACTAAAAATAAAATACCTGCAGTACCGAGTTTTAACCATTGCGGTACAAAGCTCGCAATCTCTGGATTAAGCGCTGCAAGAAGTAAAGCTACGGATGCAAAAATAAGTTTATGAGAATTTCTCATGTAACATTGAATAAACCAGCTTATGCTAAGAGGGACTTAGCCTCTCGCTAGAATTGCCTCATTTATATCTTTAATAAGAGATGGCCCTTCATAAACAAATCCTGTGTAGAGCTGTACTAAAGAAGCTCCGGCATCAAGTTTATCAATGGCATCTTTTGCACTGTGAATCCCTCCTACCCCAATAATAGGAAACGATCTGTTGCTATTATCTGCTAGATATCTTATAACTCTAGTAGATCGATCTGTGATAGGTTTACCACTTAGACCGCCATTTCCAATGGATTCTAATGCCGTCTGTGAGATTTGCAAGCCTTCTCTAGTGATAGACGTATTACTAGCGATTACGCCATCTAAACCTGTTTGCTCTACGAGTTCTATAATTTCATCTAGCTGTTGATCATTTAGATCTGGTGCGATTTTTAAAACAATGGGTCTTTGTAACTCGTAAGAATTGTTTGCTTCTTTGATTGCTCCGATAAGCTCTTCCAGATACTCTTTGTCATTAAGTTTTGCGTGGCTAGAAACGTTTGGACAACTTACATTAAGCACAAAATAATCTACAACTGCGTGCAGCGCATGGAAACACTCTAGATAATCCCTAGTATAATCTTCAGGATGGGTATCTGTATTTTTTCCAATGTTTCCGCCTATAATGATTGTTTTATTATGTCTTTTTCTTAATCTTTTGGCAGCTGCGGCTACACCACCATTATTAAACCCCATCCTATTGATTAAGCCTTGGTCCTCTTTCAATCTAAAAAGGCGCTTCTTTGCATTTCCTATTTGAGCTTGTGGCGTCACGGTCCCTATTTCTATAAAACCAAAGCCTAGGTCACCTAATTCATTAAAGAGTTTTGCATCCTTATCAAAACCAGCAGCAAGACCTACCGGATTTTTAAACTTGAGACCAAAAACTTCGGTTTCTAGTTTTTTATCCTCAACCCTTCCTAATCTATTCAATATTCCAGAGAGCCCCAGTTTGTGTAATCGTTTTATCCATTTGAAGGTAAAGTAGTGAACCTTTTCAGGATCAAAAGAAAATAAGACTGGACGTATGAGACGTTTATACATTATGACGATTTCTGTATTGCAAAAATAGGTCAAAAAGAGGTATTTTTGAGAGAGAATCTAATGATGATTACTTCGCTTTCGCGAAAGCGTAAAAAACCCACACCTATGATCGATCAAGATGCTCTCGTAGAGCGATTTATAAGCTACGCAACCACATATACAGAAAGTGATCCAGATAGTGACACCACACCAAGTACTGAAAGACAATGGGATCTTGCCCGACAGCTTAAAAATGAACTAGAGGAGATGGGTATGGAGGAGGTCACCATAGATGATCACGCATATGTTATGGCAAGTTTACCTAGTAACTTGGATTATGAGGTTCCTACTATAGGTTTTATTTCACATTTTGATACAACGCCAGATTTTACTGGAAAGAATGTAAAACCACAGATTTGGAAAAATTATGATGGTGGCGATTTAATTCTAAATAAAGAAGAAAATATCATTTTATCTCCAGACTACTTTGAAGATTTAAAACAATATAAGGGGCAAACGCTTATAACAACAGATGGGACAACCCTTCTAGGTGCAGACGATAAAGCAGGTATAACAGAAATTATGGAAGCAATGAAATACTTGCTTGCCCACCCGGAGATAAAACACGGGAAAATACGCGTAGGATTTACTCCAGACGAGGAAATAGGTCGAGGCGCTCATAAGTTTGATGTAGACAAGTTTGGTGCTCAATGGGCATATACTATGGATGGAAGCCAGATAGGAGAATTAGAATATGAGAATTTTAATGCCGCTGGGGCTGTGGTTACTATTCAAGGTAAAATAGTACACCCAGGATATGCGAAAGGTAAAATGGTCAATAGTATGTACATCGCTACAGACTACATTAACAGTTTACCAGGACTAGAAACTCCAGAGCATACCTCTGATAGAGAAGGGTTTTTTCACCTTCATACTATCAAAGGATCTGTAGATGAGACTACTTTAGAGTATATCATAAGGGATCACGATAAGGGGCATTTTGAAGCTAGAAAACAAATGATGGTTCAACTTGCAGATGAGCTTAATGCACAACTTGAAAAAGAGATCGTCACAGTACAAATTAAGGACCAATATTTTAATATGCGTGAGAAGGTAGAACCTGTGATGCATATAGTAGACATTGCCGAGGAGGCTATGAGATCTCTTGATATTGAACCTTTAATTAAGCCTATACGTGGCGGCACAGATGGCTCCCAGCTCTCATTTATGGGACTGCCTTGTCCTAATATCTTTGCAGGGGGACATAACTTCCATGGGAGGTATGAATATGTACCCGTAGAAAGTATGGTAAAAGCGGTAGAGGTAATAGTAAGGGTTGCACAATTAACAGCACAAAGGTATACCAGTTAATCTATATGAATTTTTATACCTTATAAACTTAACTATATAGTATGAACCCATCTGCTTCGGGCTGGATAAACAAACATTTTCCTAGACTTCTGGGTTTTATTGAGAATGCTTCATTTCCCGAAAGAGATTTTTATGAATTATTGCGTTCTAAAGGTTTTATATACGGTCATTCTGTAAGTACT
>CAWUIT010000205.1:0-5215 GCA_963922345.1 uncultured Dokdonia sp.
GCTTCTCACCTAGCGGCGAACCAAGGAGTAATTGTTTTAAATTTTTTGCAAAAACCTGAATAGCAGTTTCATCTGCTGTTTTCTTTGCTTCAGAGAGGCACTCATTGCTCAATGCAGGAAATAATAGTCGTTTGTAAGCATCTTTTATAGCAAGCTCAATCTGTGTGGCACTGTCGCCACGAGAGCGTATGAGTTTGCGTTCTATTTTCTCCAGAGCGCGCTCATCATCAATGATAACTTTCACACGGATGTAGCCTTCATTTTCGGCTCTTAAAATGGCGAGTAGTCTATGTGATGGACATCGGCTTAACGACTCAGACCAGTCAAAATAATCACGAAATTTCTGAGCTTTCTCATCGTTTGCCATTTTTTTAACCACTTTGGTTTCTATGGTGGCAAAACGTTTTAACTGCTCACGTATATTGTTACGTATATCTGCACGCTCGTTAATCCACTCGGCTATAATGTGACGTGCTCCTTCTAGCGCACTTTGCGGATCTGGAACTTCGCTATTGGTATATCGATGCGCTAGTGCTTCTGGGTCTTGCGCATTTTGAGACATAATAATTTTGGCAAGTGGTTCTAATCCATTTACACGTGCTGTCTCGGCCTTCGTTTTACGCTTTTTCTTGTATGGTAAATACAAGTCTTCTAGCGTAGTAAGATCTTGGGTTTTTTCAATCTTATCTTTGAGTTCGCTGGTAAGAACATCTTGCTCTTCTAGTGATTTAAGAATTGATTTTTTACGTTTTTCTAAGGTTTCAAACTGCTCTTTAAGCTCGATAATCTTTCCAATCTCCACCTCATCTAGTCCACCCGTCGCTTCCTTTCTATAGCGGGCGATGAAGGGTAGAGTGTAGTCTTCCGCTAAGAGTTGTAAAGTTGCTTTTACTGACTTGTCTGATGATAAACCACTTCTTTCCTTAATATAATGATAGGCAAGCATTAAAATTGAACTAATGAGTAAGTTTTCGTTTTGATGTTAAAATGGCTAAAATATGTTTTCTTTTTATGTATAAAGACATCTATGCCTTCATCCCATTTAAGAGTATCTTGATAGTTTTTTATACGATCGAATATATTATCGCTATAAGTTGCAGCCTTCCTATGATTATAGTTGTCATCCAACACGGAATTAAAATACACATCTTTAGAAGCACCATATGAATTAAAAGTTGAAAAAGTAGGATTATAGGTGGGGGCAATGATTATAGGTCCTGAAGAAACTGACGAGACTGAGGGTCCAGCTGGAAAAGAATAACCACCACCACCTTGAATAACTGTATGACTCCCAATAGTTACAATATTAGAGTCATCTTGCCTGTGAATGGCAATACCTAAATTACCACTAGTAATTTTTCTTAAGTACTGTTTTGTTGTTTTAAGTAGGCGTTTCTTACTTCGAAAGTTTGATCCATCTTGTATTAAATCCGAATTTTTAAATGTTATATCATCTCCCTCTCCAATATGATATTCCTTAATTAGATTATTATCAAAATCTTTGACTTGAAAAAACATCTCTTCTCGGGAACTTGCAATGTGAAAAAAGTGTCCATCCTTGACAAAAGAATTGAAGTTTTTTAAACGTGATGTTTTTCCTTTTGGATAGGGAATAACTTTGGAGATTATACTTTTATCTTTTAAGTCAATTACATTGAGTGAGGTGTGTAAATCATCGTTCTCAAATGTTATAAATATTTTGTCGTCTTGAATATATAATTTATTTTCCTTTGAGGTACGTTTCAATTTATTAGGCACACTGGAGTCTATCTTAGTTAAAGTTCCTGTGCGGTTAGTAGTAAAAAACAAGAAGTAATCAGTATTAATTAATTGTTGTTCTTTATCATCTTGATATATCTGAAATCTTCCATATTCCTTAATAGTATGTAGATCTGTAAATTCCCGCAAAACAATACTATTCTCCTTCGTAGCAGTTATCAATAAGGCTTTCCCTTTATATTGAACAGTACTTAAATAAACTTCTTTACCTAAATCTAAGTCAATCTTTTTATTTGATATAGTAGAACGATTAAAATCAATAGTAATAGCCTCAAATTCCTTTTTGTCAACGGAAGCAAAAATGAGAGAATAAGACTCTTGTCCATTTTCACTGTATCCTATTAATTCACTATATTTTTTCTCTATTTTATAACTTTCAATTTCTTTGAGAAGTTGGAAATTTTTATCGTAGAGACGGCAGTGGATATCGCCAATGCGCATTAAAATTATAGCTAGATTTTCTGTTTTTATATCAGAAATAGAGTAATTCTGAATATTCTTGAGATTTCTGTTTTTAAAAAATGTTATGGGAATATCTAAAATTGGTGATTGACTAAAAGCCAAATTAAACGTAAGTACTGCGATAAATAAAATGTAACTTCTCATATAAAATCTAACTTATCAAATTCCCATTCCCCACACCATCTGTATCAGGATTCACAAAAACTAACTTCCCACTAGTATCCTCTGTCATTAAAATCATCCCTTGACTCTCTATGCCACGTAATGCTCTTGGCGCAAGATTTACAAGTATGGTTACTTGCTTCCCTATCACTTCTTCTGGTTTTTTTCTGACCGATAATGTTCTTAATCTCTCTGAAATTCTTGACATTGGCTTACAGTACTCCATAATACTATAAACATGAGATATTTCATAAGGATTTTCAAAATAAATGAAATATTGTAATTTTCAAGCTACAAGTATTCTTTAATTATCTAACTCGTTAACTTCAAACAGATAATAGAAGTGATTGCCTAAATTGTAGTTGCCAAAAACATACTCTCCATTTAGAGAACTTATGATATTTGCTCTGGGTATTGCTATTTTCTTTTTTAGATCTGAGACTTTCTCAAATACATTTCTAGGGGATTTTAGGTCTAAGTGATTTAAATTTTCATCAAACACCAAATCAAAATTAATCATAAACCCATTCGATTCTGACAAACCACTTAAGGAAAAATAGCCGCCAATCGTAACAATAAAACGGTCTTTTATTTCTTGAACATAGAGTCCTGATTTATTTTGAGCCATAAGGCTCAAAAGAAAATTTAGATTTTGATTTGTCTTCTGTGTAAACTGATTAATATCATCCCCTCTTATTTTAGAATTTTTTTGATCAAATAATTCTTCACGGCTCCATTCTTTAGTAAATCTAATTTCTCCTCCTTGTATTAAGTCCGTTATGATTAGTTTCAAGGAATTTTTACTCGTTGTAATTTGAAATAATTTATTATCACAAATAAAGGAATTCGAGGTTACTCTGCGCGCATTTTTGATTTTTGGGTTCTCAAACTTCAATACGTGAGCCATTTTATTAGAAGTATTTATTTCTAAAATATAAGTTGCCTCCTCAGAATTATTCAATGTGATACTAAAGCCATTTTTAACAACATAAGATTTATATGGCTTTATAATACCTCCAAATTTATAAGGAAACCGAGGATCAACCTTTATAATTATTGGCTTAAAGTTTGGTGCTATATTACCTGCATTTTTAAGAAGCCAATTATTCTCAAGTTCATCAGAATAAGTTGATACTTTAAAGGATTTCATTTGACCTTCTGGTGAGAATTCCAATAACCTAAGGGAACTTGATTCTTTAATAATACCTAATACAAAAAAACTCTCCCCACTAGTGTGAGATGTCAAATAATTGGAGTTGCTCAGAGCTCCTTCAAATTCATTGATATAACTCTTTCTACTTATAGTATTAAAAGTCAATCTGGCAATAGAAGTTTTATTCTTTGTTCTTTTCTTAAAAAATAGACTTATAGATTCACTATCTGTGGCGTATCCAATATATTCTGAGTATTTTTTTGAAGGTTTTTGAGCAATTAATTTTTCTAGTTGAGAAAATTTAGAATCAAAAAAATATCCAGATACTGTGTTTTTATCATCAAGGAATATTCCAAATTGATCATTTTTAGTATTCTCAATGATGTATGTCTCTTTGGGTTGCTTTTGGTCGTGTTTAATTGTGAGTAGATGTTTCTGTCCTCTTACAATCGAACAACAAATTATAAAGCAAATAAAGAATAAACGGAATTTTAGCCTCATAGTAAATCTAACTTATCAAATTCCCATTCCCAACACCATCCCCATCAGGATTTACAAATACTAACTTCCCGTTAGCATCCTCTGTCATTAAGATCATTCCTTCACTCTCTACTCCACGTAGTGCTCTTGGCGCAAGATTTACAAGAACAGTTACTTGTTTCCCTATTACTTCTTCTGGAGTAAAACTCTCTGCAATACCAGAAACAATGGTGCGCACATCAATACCTGTATCTACTGTTAAGATGAGAAGCTTTTTAGTTTTCTTCATCTTTTCGGCTTCGATAATGGTACCTACTCGCATATCGAGTTTTGTAAAATCGTCAAAGGTAATCGTTTCCTTTTGTGGCTCTACAACGGCATTTTCGGCAGCGGCTTCTGCTTCGTTTGCTGCTTTGCTTGCTTCTAGTTTATCCAATTGCTTCTGTATTTGATCATCTTCTATTTTTGAGAAAAGTAATTGAGATTTGTTAATGGTATGACCTGCAAATAAAAGCATCTCTTTTGTAGTTTTACGTACATTCATAGATATCTCATCTCCTTCGAGGCTGTTAAAAGATTCTTCTGACTTTTTATAAAGGTTAAAGTCTTGATCAAGATTTAAAATCCCTTTAAGCTTTGAACTCGTAAAGGGTAAGAAAGGCTCACTAAGACTTGCTAGTGCAGCTGCAATTTGCAAGGCCACATACATTACAGTTTTAGTGCGCTCCTCATCTGTTTTGATCGTCTTCCACGGCTCTTCGTCTGCTAGGTATTTATTTCCTAGACGAGCGAGGTTCATAAATTCTATTTGGCTTTCGCGAAAGCGGTATTTTTCTATACTGCTACCTATCACTGCAGGGTATGCAGCCATCTCTACAAGTGTCTTTTTATCTAACTCATTAAGCACTCCCGGAGTAGGGACGACACCATCGTAATATTTCTGCGTTAGAACAACCACTCTATTAATAAAATTTCCAAAAATGGCTACGAGTTCACTATTATTTCTAGTTTGGAAGTCTTTCCAAGTAAAGTCGTTATCCTTAGATTCTGGTGCGTTTGCTGTAAGTACATAACGCAACACATCCTGCTGATCTGGAAATTCTTCTAGGTACTCGTGTAACCATACTGCCCAGTTTTTTGAAGTAGAAAGCTTGCGTCCTTCCAAATTTAAAAACTCGT
>CAWUIT010000206.1:0-5166 GCA_963922345.1 uncultured Dokdonia sp.
AGGTAATTTTTTTCATCGTAGTTTTTTTAGTTTACTGTTAAAAAGTTGCTAAAAATAACAAAAAGAAAACCTAAAACATAAAAAAACGTCTAAGAATTAGACGTTTTAACTATATATGCGTAAGGATTTTAAGCCATCCAATACTTGAAATTTACTTTCTTATCTATAATATTAGAAAGCTCTGTAATTAATACACGTTCTTGTTCCATAGTATCTCGGTCACGCACTGTAACCATGTGATCATCAAGTGTGTCGTGATCTACAGTGATACAAAGGGGTGTTCCTGCAGCATCTTGACGTCTATAGCGTCTTCCCACAGCATCTTTTTCATCATAAATAACACGATAATCATATTTAAGATCATCAATAATCTTTTGCGCTACTTCAGGAAGTCCATCTTTTTTTACTAGTGGTAGTATTGCAGCTTTAACGGGTGCTAGAATCGCTGGAAGTTTAAGAACCACTCTTGATGTACCATTTTCTAGTTCTTCATCTTGAAGTGATTGAGAGAAAACAGCAAGGAACATTCTGTCTAGACCTATAGATGTTTCTACAACATAGGGAACATAGCTTTGATTGAGCTCTGGATCAAAAAATTGTAGTTTTTTTCCAGAGTACTCTTCGTGCGCTTTGAGATCAAAATCTGTTCTAGAGTGAATACCTTCAAGTTCTTTGAAACCAAATGGAAAATTAAACTCGATGTCTGCCGCTGCGTTTGCATAATGTGCCAGCTTCTCGTGATCGTGAAAACGATAATTCTCATCTCCTAATCCCAAGGATTTATGCCATTTTAGGCGTGTTTCTTTCCAATGCTCATACCATTTCATCTCCTCTCCAGGACGTACAAAAAATTGCATTTCCATTTGTTCAAATTCCCGCATTCTAAAGATAAATTGACGCGCGACAATCTCATTTCTAAAAGCCTTACCTGTTTGAGCAATACCAAACGGGATCTTCATACGTCCGGTTTTCTGCACGTTTAGGAAATTGACAAAAATACCTTGCGCTGTTTCTGGTCGTAAATAAAGGTCTGTGGCAGTCTCTGCAGAGGCTCCTAACTTAGTACCAAACATTAAATTAAATTGTCTTACATCTGTCCAATTTTTTGATCCAGATTCTGGACACGCGATTTCTAACTCTTCAATGAGAGACTTTACTCCAGCTAGATCATCTGCATCGAGAAGTTTTGCTAGTCTTGAGGTAGCGTTTTTTTGTTTTTCACGGTAACCTTTTACTCGTGGATTTGTAGCTTCATATTGCTCTCTGTCAAAACTTTCTCCAAAGCGTTTTGCCGCCTTTGCTATTTCCTTTTCTGCTTTGATATTGAGTTTCTCTGCATAGTCTTCAACTAGGACATCTGCACGGTAACGCTTTTTTGAGTCTTTGTTGTCAATAAGTGGGTCAGAGAAAGCATCTACGTGACCAGAAGCTTTCCAGGTGGTAGGATGCATAAATATGGCAGCATCTAAACCTACGATATTCTGGTTCATTTGCACCATACTTTTCCACCAGTACTCTCGTATATTTTTTTTGAGTTCTACACCATTTTGGCCGTAATCATAAACCGCACTCAGTCCGTCATAAATCTCACTACTCCCAAAGATGTATCCATACTCCTTTGCATGGGATATTACTTTTTTAAAATGATCGTCTTGCTGGGCCATATTTTACTATTTGGTGTGTTATTACGTAAAGATTTTAGTTTTTTAGGTACGCTTTCGCGAAAGCGTAACAAATCATATAAAGTTGTCCTGAGCCTTGTGCTTCATTCAATTTTAACGAGCCGTAAAAATAGTAATCCATCTGTAGACCAAGAAATAGGAGACGTGCTATTTTAAGGAAAGCGCTGTTGAGAGGAGCATGGTCTCGTCGTGATAAATATTTATGATGTAATCACCTTTATCAATTTGCTGGATAGGGAGTACTAGCTCGCATATAGTGTAGTTTTTATTTTGATAGGGGATAGTGGTTCTTGTATTATACTTAAGCACCGTACCGTTTACCCATTTTTCTGTACGCTCTACACCGATCATGTGATCCTGCGCATTGAGAACCTGTACATAAAACGTTTTGTCACCAGCCTTTGCAAGTTGATTTTCATTTACTGTAAAACATACTTGTATCATTTCTACACGACTTGCTCGGGAGGTGTTTATAAACTTGCCGCTATTACGTTGTATAACCCCTCTTGCGGCAAGATTACTTACCGTTAAGCGCTCTCCACGTGTAAGTCTTTCAGATAATATTTTATTAGATTGTTGTATACTGTCTTGAGAGCGCGTGGCGGCATCAAGCGCTTTTTGAGTTTCTTGTTGTAAGGCAGCTAGACGTCTAGTCTCAAGCTGTAAACTGTCATTTTGATCTACATAAAACTCTCGCTCACGACGTAGACGTTGTATCTCTAACTGAAATTGTTGCATTTTTGATCTTGTGAGATCTTGATTTTGCAACGTTGTTTTTAACTCTATGAGTCTTGACTGGGCTTGTTTAAGTTGTCCTTTGAGAGCGTCTCGCTCAAGTAGAAGGTTACTATATTTTGCTAGTTCTTCTTCTAATTGTTTTGATACTAATGCTTTCTCATTGAGTAACTGTACCTCTCTTTCTTGAACTTCATTATGAAAACTAAATGTATAAAAACTGAGACCTATGACGACAAGGCAAAGTAATATAACAAGAAATAGAAGGGTATTATTGGTACTTTTAGTACGCATAGATGGTCTGTTATTGACGTAAAGGGGTTAAATTAGAAAAAAAAATCAAAAGACATTGCTACGATCACTACGTTCTCTATTTTTTCCAGAAACCTGTAAGTCATGTGATTTTGAACTACACGGTAATGAAGTTATGCTTTGCACAAGCTGTAGACACGAGCTACCACTTACAGATTTTCATAGATACAACGACCCTGCAATAAAAAAAGTATTTTATGGCAGGCTAGATATTAATCAAGCTACAGCGCTCTTCTATTTTGAGAAACGTGGTCCCGTCCAAGAGTTGATGCATAATCTTAAATATAGAGGACACGACGATATAAGTGGTTTTTTAGGTAATTGGCTTGGAGAGGATCTCAAAACGATTCCAAGTTATAACTCTGTTGATGTTGTAATACCAATCCCTATACACCCTAAGAAATTAAAGATACGAGGGTATAACCAGGTGTCAGGTTTTGGTAAAGCGCTGGCAAAGCACTTGTGTAGTGATTATCGAGATGATGTACTATTAAAATCAAAAAACACAAAGACTCAAGTTTTTAAAGGGCGATTTACAAGAAGTGATGAGGTGCTTGATGCCTTCTCCGTAGTGATAGATAGCAGTCTTGAGGGTAAGCATCTCCTTCTTTGTGATGATATTTTAACAACAGGGGCAACCTTAGAGTCCTGTGCTTTACAACTCCTTAAAATTCCTAATATAAAGTTAAGTCTTGCCGTGATGGCAATAGCGCAATAGCTATTTCGTTTTGGGTAAAATAATTGTTTCTTTGTAAGCGCATGGAAGATAATACTTGGTATCAGTTTAAGGGAAAAAGATATACTGTAGTTGTTACACTTATAGTTCTAGTAGTTCTCACTTTTACTAACTGTGCGAAGACAGGCTCTGGTCCTACTGGCGGACCTATAGATAGTTTGCCACCCGTGTTTGTAAAAGCAACACCGCCCAACTTTACTACTAATTTTGATCAAGATGAGATACGTATCTACTTTGATGAGTATGTAAAACTCAAGGATCTGAGAAAACAATTAATTATCTCTCCTCCCATCATAAATAGAGTTATCTCACCACAAGGCTCTGCTTCTAAGTATATCACTATTGATATTCAAGATTCTCTAGCGCCCAATACTACGTACGTTTTCAATTTTGGATTAAGTATAGTAGATAACAATGAGGGCAATCCTTTTCCATCATTCAAGTATGTGATGTCTACTGGAGATTATATTGATAGCTTAAAAGTCTCTGGTAAGATAATTGATGCTGTACAAACGCAGCCTGATAACTTTGTAACGGTGATGCTCTACGAGGTAGATAGTACATATTCTGACTCTACAGTTTATAAGGATCCACCGCTTTATGTTACAAATACACTTGATAGTTTATCAACATTTGAACTAGATTATTTAAAGCCTGGGACCTATGCATTAGTCGGATTAAAAGATGAGGATTCCAACTTTACTTTTCAATCTAATAAGGATAAAATTGCCTTTGTAGAAGAATTTATCACTGTGCCAACAGACACGTCCTATACACTTAAATTATTTAAAGAAGCACCACAGTATAAGGTGTCAAGACCTAAGCACGCAGCAGAGGGACGGATAGCTTTTGGAACAACAGGCTATAGAGATAGTATATCTATAGATTTACTAACGACTGTACAAGCAAACCATACGGCAACCATAACTAAAAAAGGTGAGGACACCCTCTATTATTGGTATAAGCCAAGAGTAGCACTTGATTCATTAGTATTTGAGGTTACCGCCCCAGGATTTACAGATACATTGCAAACACGTATGCGTAAGCCTAAGCTAGATTCTCTTGCTTTTTCTTCATTTTATAGAAATAATATCTTGCTTAATAAACCCTTTCGCATTCAAAGTAATATTCCATTAGACGCTGTAAGTGAAGAGTTGATAACAGTCACAAAAGATTCTAGTTCTATCCCGTTTACATACACCTTTGAGAATAATAAAACAGCTGTTGATATCGATTTTAAAAGAGAAGAAAATTCTAAATATATAATTACAGCATTACCAGATGCGTTTACAGATTTCTTTAATCAAAAAAATGATACCCTAAGCTTTACAGCAAATACTAAGGAGATATCTGACTATGGAAATATAGAACTTACCTTGCTCAATGCAACCAATTTTCCTTACATCGTCCAGCTTATTAATAAAGAAGATAAAGTGATTGAGGAAAGATTTACGTCTATCGAGACGGTTTTTGAGTTTGAGTTGCTACAACCTGGTAATTATAAAATTAGGATTATTGAAGATGCAAATAATAATAAACTCTTTGACTCGGGTAATTATTTAAAAAGGATACAACCCGAGAAGATTATTAATTTTCCCGGTCAAATAGAGGTCCGGCCTAGCTGGTTTGCAAAAGAAACCTTTGAACTGCTCCCTAAAGAAGTAAAAAGCCCAGTAGTTGATTCTATAAAAGAGTAAAAGC